>NZ_UCNJ01000015.1 GCF_900473965.1 Synechococcus sp. UW179A
GTGCACCTCAACCTCGCCTATCGCTGGTTCTGCCGGCTCGATCTTGAGGGGTCGGTGCCCGATCACTCCACCTTCTCCAAGAACCGGCACGGCCGGTTCCGTGACAGCGACCTGCTGCGCAAGCTGTTCGAGATGACCGTCGAGCGCTGCATGAGAGAAGGACTGGTGGGAGCAGAAGGCTTCGCGGTCGATGCGAGCCTGATCCGCGCCGATGTTCACCGCCAGCGTTCGGTACCGGGAGAAGAAGGGCTCCCGCCCGAAGCTGCCGGTCGTGCGGTCGCTGAGTATCTCGAGGTCCTCGATGATGCAGCCTTCGGCGGAGCCACACCTGTCGAGCCGAAGCGGATCAACCTCACCGATCCAGCTGCGCGCTGGACTGCGGCAACGCGCGAGGCGGCCTTCTACTCCTACTCCACCAACTATCTGATCGACCTCGATCACGCGGTGATCGTCGATGTGGAGGCGACGACATCGGTCCGGCAGGCCGAAGTGCTTGCGCAGCGAAGGATGATCGAGCGAACGCAGGAACGCTTCGGCTTGTGGCCCGAGCGGCTCGTAGCTGATACAGCTTATGGCTCGGCGCCGAACCTTGCATGGCTGGTCGAGGACAAGGGCATCGAGCCCCATATCCCCGTGTTCGACAAGTCTGCACGCAGCGACGGCACTCTTGCGCGGTCCGACTTTGCCTATGACGCCGAGGACGACAGTTACCTCTGCCCTGGCGGTAACCGGTTGAGACCATCCAACCGCAACTTCAAGGCCCCGCGGCCGCTGGCCAATGCCGATGGCTTCATCCGCTACCGTGCGAGCCAGAAGGACTGTCAGGCATGCAATCTCAAGCAGCGCTGCGCACCCCGCACGGAGACCCGCAAGATCGTGCGCTCGGTCCACGAAGGCGCACGCGACCTGGCACGCGATATCTCCAAAAGTGACGCCTATCTTGTCTCACGCCGCCAGCGAAAGAAGGTCGAGATGCTCTTCGCGCATCTCAAGCGGATCCTGAAGCTGGACCGCTTGCGTCTCCGCGGTCCCAACGGAGCAAAAGATGAGTTCCACCTCGCTGCCGCAGCCCAGAACCTCCGGAAACTGGCCAAGATGCGGCCCACGCCGAGCCTCGCCACCGCCTGAGAGAGGCAGCGACCTCACTCGCCTTGGATCCAAAGCGCTCAACCAACCCAGCCAACGTCGACTTTTTCAACAGAATA
>NZ_UCNJ01000016.1 GCF_900473965.1 Synechococcus sp. UW179A
CGGATGAGGCGTAGGTGGTATTCAGTTCAGCGGCAGCACCTGAGAGCGTGTTGATCGAGTTGGCATCGATGCTGCCTGTTGTGTTGCCATCGAGCGTGTTGAGAACGGAGGCGGTGAGTGAGGTGTCAGTGAGGGTGATGGCCTCGTTGCCGAGATTGCTGATGCTGCTTGATGCGTAGCTGGTGTTGATTTCAGCGGCAGCACCGGAGAGTGTGTTGATCGAGTTGGCATCGATGCTGCCAGAGGTGTGTCCGTCGAGGGTGTTGAGAACGGATGCAGCGAGGGTTGTGTCGGTGAGGGTGACGGCCTCATTGCCGAGATTGCTGATGCCGGTGGAGGCGTAGGTGGTATTCAGTTCAGCGGCAGCACCGGAGAGTGTGTTGATCGAGTTGGCATCGATGCTGCCTGTTGTGTTGCCATCGAGCGTGTTGAGAACGGAGGCGGTGAGTGAGGTGTCAGTGAGGGTGATGGCCTCGTTGCCGAGATTGCTGATGCCAGTGGAGGCGTAGGTGGTATTCAGTTCAGCGGCAGCACCGGAGAGTGTGTTGATCGAGTTGGCATCGATGCTGCCTGTTGTGTTGCCATCGAGCGTGTTGAGAACGGATGCTGTGAGTGAGGTATCGCTGAGGGTGATGGCCTCATTGCCGAGATTGCTGATGCCGGAGGAGGCGTAGGTGGTATTCAGTTCAGTGGCAGCACCGGAGAGCGTGTTGATCGAGTTGGCATCGATGCTGCCTGTTGTGTTCCCATCGAGCGTGTTGAGAACGGAAGCGGTGAGTGAGGTATCGCTGAGGGTGATGGCCTCGTTACCGAGATTGCTGATGCCGGAGGAGGCGTAGGCGGTGTTGATTTCAGCGGCAGCACCGGAGAGTGTGTTGATCGAGTTGGCATCGATGCTGCCAGAGGTGTGTCCGTCGAGCGTGTTGAGAACGGATGCGTTGAGTGAGCTATCGGTAAGGGTGACGGCCTCATTGCCGAGATTGCTGATGCCAGTGGAGGCGTAGGCGGTGTTGATTTCAGCGGCAGCACCGGAGAGTGTGTTGATCGAGTTGGCATCGATGCTGCCTGAGGTGTGTCCGTCGAGTGTGTTGAGAACGGAGGCGGTGAGTGAGGTATCGGTGAGGGTGACGGCCTCGTTACCGAGATTATTGATGCCTGAGGAGGCGTAGGCGGTGTTGATTTCAGCGGCAGCACCGGAGAGTGTGTTGATCGAGTTGGCATTGATGCTGCCAGAGGTGTGTCCGTCGAGTGTGTTGAGAACGGATGCAGCGAGGGTTGTATCGGTGAGAGTGACGGCCTCGTTGCCGAGATTGCTGATGCCGGAGGAGGTGTAGGCGGTGTTGATTTCAGCGGCAGCACCTGAGAGCGTGTTGATCGAGTTGGCATTGATGCTGCCAGAGGTGTGTCCGTCGAGTGTGTTGAGAACGGATGCAGCGAGGGTTGTATCGGTGAGAGTGACGGCCTCGTTGCCGAGATTGCTGATGCCGGAGGAGGTGTAGGCGGTGTTGATTTCAGCGGCAGCACCTGAGAGCGTGTTGATCGAGTTGGCATTGATGCTGCCAGAGGTGTGTCCGTCGAGTGTGTTGAGAACGGATGCAGCGAGGGTTGTGTCGGTGAGGGTTACGGCCTCGTTGCCGAGATTGCTGATGCCGGAGGAGGCGTAGGCGGTGTTGATTTCAGCGGCAGCACCTGAGAGCGTGTTGGTTGAGCTGGCATTGATGGCACCGGTTGTATTGCTATCGAGCGTGTTGAGAACGGATGCAGCGAGGGTTGTATCGGTGAGAGTGACGGCCTCGTTGCCGAGATTGCTGATGCCGGATGAGGCGTAGGTGGTATTCAGTTCAGCGGCAGCACCTGAGAGCGTGTTGATGGAAGTGGCATCGATGCTGCCTGAGGTGTGTCCGTTAAGCGTGTTGAGAACGGAGGCTGTGAGAGAGGTATCGGTAAGGGTGATGGCCTCATTCCCCAGGTTGCTGATGCCGCCTGATGTGTAGGCCGTGTTCAGCTCTGCAGCTGTACCTGTCAGTGTGTTGATGATGAACGCGTTGATGTTGCCTGAGGTTTTTGAGGCGAGGTTGTTGAGAACGGATGCAGACAGCGAGGTGTCGATGAGGGTGATTGCCTCATCGCCAAGTGTGTTGATCCCGGAAGAGGAGTAGGCGCTGATCAGGTCTGAGGCCGAGCCGAAAAGTGTATTGATGGAGCCAGCATTGATGACTCCTGTGGTGTGTCCATCAAGGCTGTTGAGGATTGAAGCGGTAAATGAAGCCCCAGAAAGGGTGAGCGCCTCGTCGTTGAGGCCTGAAATGCCGGATGAGCTGTAGGCGTTGATCAGGTCTGCGGCCGTTCCAGTGAGTGAGTTGATGGAGTTGGCATTGATGCTGCCTGTTGTGTTGCCATCGAGCGTGTTGAGGACGGATGCAGCGAGTGAGGTGTCGGTGAGGGTGACAGCCTCGTTGCCGAGATTGCTGATGCCTGAGGAGGCGTAGGCGATGTTCAGATCTGCCGCTGTACCCGTCAGGGTGTTGATGGAGTTGGCATTAATGGTGCCTGAGGTGCGTCCGTCGAGGGTGTTGAGAACGGAGGCAGCGAGTGAGGTGTCGGTGAGGGTGACGGCCTCATTGCCAAGATTGCTGATGCCGGATGAGGTGTAGGAGGTGTTCAGATCTGCCGCTGTGCCCGACAGAGTGTTGATGGAATTGGCATTGATGGTGCCTGATGTGCGTCCGTCGAGGGTGTTGAGAACGGATGCAGCGAGAGAGGTATCGGTGAGGGTGACGGCCTCATCGCCGAGGTTGCTGATGCCGCTTGATGCGTAGGCGGTGTTCAGATCTGCTGCTGTGCCGGTGAGTGTGTTGATGGAATTGGCATTGATGGTGCCGGAGGTGCGTCCGTCGAGGGTGTTGAGAACGGTTGCTGTGAGGGAGGTGTCGGTGAGGGTGACGGCTTCATCGCCGAGATTGCTGATGCCGGAGGAGGCGTAGGCGGTGTTCAGATCTGACGCTGTACCGGAGAGGGTGCCAATGGAGTTGGCATTGATGGTGCCTGAGGTGCGTCCGTCGAGTGTGTTGAGAACGGTCGCTGTGAGAGAGGTGTCGGTGAGGGTGACGGCTTCGTTGCCGAGATTGCTGATGCCGGATGAGGCGTAGGCGGTGTTGATTTCAGCGGCAGCACCGGAGAGTGTGTTGATCGAGTTGGCATCGATGCTGCCGGAGGTATTGCCGTCGAGCGTGTTGAGAACCGATGCTGTAAGCGAGGTGTCCGTGAGGGTGACGGCCTCATCGCCGAGATTGCTGATGCCGGATGAGGCGTAGGCGGTGTTGATTTCAGCGGCAGCACCGGTGAGTGTGGTGATGTTGCTGGCATCGATGGTGCCTGAGGTGTTGCCGTCGAGGGTGTTGAGGACCGATGCGGCGAGGGTGATCTGATTGCCGAGATCAAAGACTCTTACGTGCCCAGCGTTTCCTGCACTCCCATCGTTTGATTGGGCACCAATGGCAATGATGCTGCCATCGCTGGAGAGAGAAACGCTGAGGCCGCTGTAATCGCCGGCAGCTTCTCCATCGATATCGCTGCCGCGTTGATTCCAAGAGGAGGAGGCTGAATCCCACTGGTAGATGCGCGTATGGCCCGAATTTGAGCCATTGCCATCGTTTGCGTAGGCACCAATGGCAACGATGCTGCCATCGCTGGAGAGAGAAACGTTGCGGCCGCTGTAATCGCTGGCAGCTTCTCCATCGATATCACTACCGCGTTGATTCCAGCTGGAGCCGTCCCATTTGTAGATGCGCGTATGGCCCG
>NZ_UCNJ01000017.1 GCF_900473965.1 Synechococcus sp. UW179A
TTGCCCTTGAGTGATGGGTTGGTGGGATCACTGACATCGATGATGTCCAGGCCGTTAAGACTATCGGCAACGAAGGCGGTGTTGCCATCGGCGGAAAGACTGACGCCCCTGGCAAAGCCCGAGGTGTTGATGTCGAAGTTGCCCCTGAGTGTTGGGTTGGTGGGATCACTGACATCGATGATGTCCAGGCCGTTAAGACTATCGGCAACGAAGGCGGTCTTGCCATCAGCTGAGAGGGTGACTTCTAAGGCATAGCCCGAGGTATCGAAGTTGCCTCTGAGGGTTGGGTTGGTGGGATCACTGACGTCGATGATCGTCAGACCGCTGCTCTGATCAGCAACGAAGGCGGTGTTGCCATCGGCCGAGAGAGTGACATACCAGGCATTCCCCGAGGTGTTTAAGTTGCCCCTCAGTGTTGGGTTGGTGGGGTCGCTGACATCGATGATGTCCAGGCCATCTGCGTAATCCGCCACGAAGGCGGTGTTGCCATCGGCCGAGAGAGTGACATACCAGGCATTTCCCGAGGTGTTTAAGTTGCCCCTCAGTGTTGGGTTGGTGGGGTCGCTGATATCGATGATGTCCAGGCCATCTGCGGAATCCACCACGAAGGCGGTGTTGCCATCGGCGGAGAGGGTGATGCCCTTGGCAAGGCCCGAGGTGTCGTAGGTGGAGATCAGCGAAGGTGCGGTCGCGATGGAGG
Organism: Synechococcus sp. UW179A; assembly: GCF_900473965.1. Lineage (NCBI taxonomy): Bacteria > Bacillati > Cyanobacteriota > Cyanophyceae > Synechococcales > Synechococcaceae > Synechococcus > Synechococcus sp. UW179A. The sequence continues at coordinate 701 of NZ_UCNJ01000017.1, forward strand.
CAGCGCCATTGGCCGCTGGATCGACAACATCAATGATCTTCAGCCCGCTGCTGTAGTCGGCGACGAAGGCGGTGTTGCCATCGGCGGAAAGAGTGACGTCTGAGGCAAACCCAGAGGTGTTGTATGTGGCTGAGAGTGAAGGGCTGGCGGGGTTGCTGACATCAATGATCTGCAACCCGTAGCCCAAAGCCGGGACGAAGGCAGTGTTGCCATCGGCCGAGAGGTTGACGGCCCTGGCACTCCCGAAGAAGGTGAGGGTGCCCCTCAGAGATGGGCTGGAGGGGTCGCTGACGTTAATGATGTCCAGGCCGTGACCGCCATCCGCCACGAAGGCGGTGTTGCCATCGGCGGAGACAGCCACTCCAGTGGCTTGCCCGGAGGTGTTGTAGGTGCCCGTGAGTGTCGGGGTGGAAGGGTCGCTGACATCAATGATCTGCAACCCGCTTCTCCACTCAGCGACGAAGGCGGTGTTGCCATCGGCGGAGACAGCGACTCCGACGGCTGGATCGGAGGTGTTGTAGGTGCCGGTCAGTGATGGGCTAGCTGGGTTGCTGACATCAACGATCTGCAACCCGCTTGATTGATCAGCGACGAAGGCGGTGTTGCCATCGGCTGAGAGGGTGACAACCCGGGCACTGCCGCTGGTGTCGAGGGTGCCGGTCAGTGATGGGCTGGCGGGGTTGCTGACATCAATGATCTGCAACCCGCTCGAGTCATCAGCGACGAAGGCGGTGTTGCCATCGGCGGAGACAGCCACTCCAGTGGCTTGCCCGGATGTATTGTATGTACCCGTGAGTGTTGGGGTGCTGCTGATCGATTCGGCTCCGGTGCGATCCCAGGCTTTGAACGTGATCAGGTCACTGATCGTGCCGCTGTAGTCCGTCGCTGGCGCGAAGGCCAGCCGGGTGTTGCCATCGGCATAGAGAACCCGCGCTGAACTCGCCGATACAGCACCGACATCACTCCAAGACGTGCCGTTGTTGGTGGAGTAGTAGAGCGTTCCACCATTCAAGTTGGTGCCGATGATGGCAATGGCCGGCGAATCACCATCGCTATCGCTGAAGTTATTGAGGCTTCCGTCTGAATCAATCAGGGCTGACACAAGGGTGCCGACAGCACCGGATGGAACCCCGGAGTTGATGGCAATGGCGCTGAATTGTGGGCTGGCCGATGCTGTGAGCGTGGGAGCAGCGGCTTCCACGGCAATGCGCTGGCCGTTGATGATCAGGGTGTGATGGTCGTTCTGGTTGGTTTCAACGAATGGGACCGCAACACCGCGGATCAGCGCCGAAAAGATGGCTCCTTCATCACCGGCGGTGTCGTTGCTGCCATTGAGCCTGTGATCGATAGCATGGCCGACTTCTTCCAGCAGCACCGCTTCCACTTCGGTAGCGCTTGCTGAATTCAGCCAATCGGCATTGAGATAGATCCGTTCCTCTCCCTTGGTATCTGCATGGGCGTAAGCCCCATGCAGCCCCGCCATGGTGTGGCCGTCGAGAATCTCGACGCTGATGCCATTAAAATCAATGGGAGCCGAACGGCCAAAAATTCGTTGCAGCAGTTGTTGCCAGGCCTGTGGTTTTGATTGCCAACGCCTGAGCCGTTGATCCACAGCGTGGATCGCTGTAGTCCATGCCGTGTGGGACTCGCCCGCCGCGGTGTCTGTGCTGTTGTGGAGATGGAGCTCAGCCAACAGATCACTGGGGCAGCATTTCTTTTTACAGAGTGCTCAGCTTTGCTGCTCGGAAATGACCCGATTCGTTGTCATGTCAAGCGAAGGAGCATCTGTTCAGGGTGATCCTGTTGGCGTTTGCTCAAAGCTTTGGTGGTTGGTTCCGGCTTTAGAGGCCTGTTCGATGCCACTGGCTGCCGGGTAGTTTCAAAACGGCAGCTGCAGGGTTCGCCTCTAGGCAGAATCGTGGGTAAGGAACCTGAATTGCGTGGCTGCGAGCAGCATCCAATCTGCGGATCAGCACTGGCCCTGGTGGCCGCTGCTGCCACTGCCGCTGCTGCCACTGAGGAATTTCTGCTTGCAGCGGGTTTAAGGGGGTGATCCCTGAGTTGCCTCTGGTTTGTTGTGCAAGTGGACGTGATTGTGGGCCAGTGATGATGGGCTTGCGGTGGTGCTTGAGCTGGTGCTGTTGAGGATTGGAAATCAGATGATTTCAAATTGGATGCTGAGGTCGTTGAAATCCCAGTCAGAGGAGTTTGGTGAGTTGTTGTCCTCAAAGGCAAAGAAGTTGCATCCGAGGGTTTTGATCTGGGATGAGCCGTAGGTGTAGATCTCGCCATCGGGTGTGATCAGTACAGGCGCGTAAAAGCCAGCGTCTGAAGTCGATAGATTCCATTCAATGGCCTGCGTATCAACACCAGTGCAGGAGATGCTGTTGCCGCCTGGATTAATGAGGTTGTCGGCAACGACCTGATCAAAGGCTGCACCTGCAGTGTTGGTGATGCCATCAACGGAGAAGTTGCCGTCAGCGTCCTCACTGAGCTTGACCATGGCAATGCGGTTGTTGAACGCGCAGTTGCTGTTGAGTGAAAGCTTGAGGGTCTGGCCTGTTGCCGGAATGCTGGAAAGATCAAGGACAGCGTTGTGGATGCCTTGTTGCTTGGCAGCCATCCCGGTTGCTGCAGGATTGGGTGAGGAGGCTGAGTGGCTGATGTCGATGATCAGATCATCGTGATCGTTGTCAGTGAGTCTGTCGTTGAGCCTGAGCTGGAAGCTGCCGTCGCTGTTGTCCGTGATGCTGAGTTGCGGAGAGCTGATGAGCGGCTGGTTGTTGCTGAACTGATGGAACGAAATGGTGGACCCGTGTGGAACGAAGATCGCGTGCCCACCGCAGTTTTCTGAGAACGGTGTGGCGCCGATACAGCCGAGGGCGTTGTTGTTCTGGTCAACGATGATCAGGCTGTTCTGGAGATCGGAATCAGCCGAGATGACCTTGAGGTTGATCCAGAGTCCTTGGGAGGCGCTTTGGGTGACGAACAACGCGTTGTCGTCATTGAGTAGAAGGTTGCTGGTCGTTGGTGTTTGAGAAACGGGAGCTGAGCTCAGTGTGGAACTGGAGTTGTCACTTGATGAACCTGAACCCCCACCGGATGATGCTGGGATGATGGAGTTGTTGGTGACCGTGGTGCTGGAGAAGGAAACGGCGTCATTGCCGGCCGAATCCTGAACCGCGTTGGCATCGTCAGAGCTGGAAGGGTCGGAGTAGGCAACGGTGACGGCCTGATTGGTTTTGATGGTGTTGGTGAGTGTGAGCTCACTGGTGGAACCGTCATTGGTAACAGCGGTAACGGCATTGGCGGCACCGTCGGTTGTGACTGCAAAGGCCGAGGTGGGAGCGGTTGTGGAGGACAGGGTTTCGTCGTAGGTGAGAACGACCTTGGCCCCGTCTGTGGATGTGGCGGCAGACGAGAAGGTGGGCCTGAGGGTGTCAACCGAGAGGCTGACGGAGTTGTTGCTATCAGAGCCGTCGTTGTTGGTGTTGCCTGCGGCGTCGGAGAACTTGGAGGAGGCAACGGAGATCAGACCGTCGTTGGTGCTGTTGGCAGAGGGAGTGAATGTGGAGGAGTAGGAAGTGCCAGAACCGGAGAAGTTGGAAAGAGCACCGCCGGAGATGGTGAGATCGGAATCGGTGAAATCGGTGGAGGCTTTCGAGAGTGTGAAGCCGAGGCTTGCGGTTTCGCCAGCTTTTAAGGAGGCGACATCAGAGCTAATGGCAATGGTGGGCGGAGTGGAGTCTTTGGTTGAGGTATCGGAGGTTTGTGTTGCTGCATTGCCAGCTAAGTCGCTGACATCAGCTGTGATGGAGAGTGTGCCGTCGTTAAGGGAGGAGAGATCGAGATTGGAGCGTGAATAGCTGTTGCTGTTGACGGTGGCGGTGGAGTTGATGGGAGTACCACCAGCATCGGAGGAGATGTTGATGGAAACGGTTTGACCGTCTTGAACACCTGAGGTGGAGCCAGAGATGGTGACGGAATCGTCTTCTGCAGCATTGATGAATCCATCACCGCCGTCGTTGATGGCAACGGAAATGGATGGAGCGGATGTGTCTTTGTTGGTGGTATCGGAGGCTTGTGTTGCTGCATTGCCAGCTAAGTCGCTGACATCAGCTGTGATGGAGAGTGTGCCGTCGTTAAGGGAGGAGAGATCGAGATTGGAGCGTGAATAGCTGTTGCTGTTGACGGTGGCGGTGGAGTTGATGGGAGTACCACCAGCATCGGAGGAGATGTTGATGGAAACGGTTTGACCGTCTTGAACACCTGAGGTGGAGCCAGAGATGGTGACGGAATCGTCTTCTGCAGCATTGATGAATCCATCACCGCCGTCGTTGATGGCAACGGAAATGGATGGAGCGGATGTGTCTTTGTTGGTGGTATCGGAGGCTTGTGTTGCTGCATTGCCAGCTAAGTCGCTGACATCAGCTGTGATGGAGAGTGTGCCGTCGTTAAGGGAGGAGAGATCGAGATTGGAGCGTGAATAGCTGTTGCTGTTGACGGTGGCGGTGGAGTTGATGGGAGTACCACCAGCATCGGAGGAGATGTTGATGGAAACGGTTTGGCCGTCTTCTGCGCCAGACGTGGTTCCTGCGATGGCAACGGAACCATCTTCTGCTGCGTTGAGGCGCCCGTCGCCGCCGTCGTTGATGGCAACAGAAATGGTGGGTGGAGTGACGTCAGGGACCGCAAAGACCCGCACATGGCCTGAACTGTTTCCATTGCCATCATTTTGATTTGCGGCGATGGCAACGGTGCTGCCGTCACTGGAAAGAGAGACGCGCCACCCGCTTTGGTCATTAATGGCTTCTCCAGCGACATCAGTGCCGATTTGCACCCAGGCAGTGCCACTCCACTGGTAGAGGCGTGTGTGGCCCGGACTATTATTTGCAGCGGCGCTAGCAGGGGCACCAATGGCAACGATGGTTCCGTCGCCGGAGAGCGAGACGGAATAGCCACTGAAGTCATTCGCGGCTTCTCCATCAATGTCAGCGCCTAATTGACTCCAGGCGGTGCTGTTCCATTGATAAATGCGTGTATAGCCTGAGGTGGTGAAGGACCCAATGGCAACGGTGCTGCCGTCGCTGGAGAGTGAGACGGAATAGCCGCTTTGGTCATTAGCTGCTTCTCCATCGATGTCACTGCCTAATTGGTTCCAGGCGGTGCCACTCCATTTGTAGATGCGTGTGAGGCCTGCGTTGCCGTCGTGGCCCCTAGCACCGATTGCAACGGTGCTGCCGTCGCTGGAGAGCGAGACGGAATAGCCGCTTTGGTCATTAGCTGCTTCTCCATCGATGTCACTGCCTAATTGGTTCCAGGCGGTGCCACTCCATTTGTAGATGCGTGTGTGGCCTTTATTGTTGCCATTGTCAATGGCACCAACGGCGACGATGGTTCCGTCGCTGGAGAGCGAGACGGAATAGCCGAATTTGTCACCATCGCCTTCTCCACTGATGTCACTGCCTAATTGGGTCCAGGCGGTGCCATTCCATTTGTAGATGCGTGTGTGGCCTCTGTCGTTGCCATCGCCGTTGTGGTCAATTGCACCAATGGCGACGATGGTTCCATCGCTGGAGAGCGAGACGGACTGGCCGCATTTGTCAAGGATGGTTTCTCCATCAATGTCAGTGCCTAGTTGGTTCCAGGAGACCGTCTCTGAATTCAATTGGTAGAGACGCACATGGTTTGAGCCAAGTGCCCCAATGGCGACGATGGTTCCGTCGCTGGAGAGCGAGACGGAGCTGCCGTTTCGGGAATATGCGGCTTCTCCGTCGAAGTCGAGGCCGAGTTGGATGAATGAAGACATCGCTACGCCTCAGCCGGATCAGCGTGCTGAGCTCCTATATCGAGCCAGCTTCCAGGCTCCACTGGAAATGCCCAGACGCCAGCATTCCACTCCCTTTTCCAAGAGAGCAGCTCCGGTACGAGTGGCGAGAGAACTATCAAATGCAGACTTTGTTTGACTGATTCTGGAGCCGACACTGCGATGAAGCCACTGGTTTTAAGCCGATTCGTGCATGATTTGCTTGGGCCATCACTCGGTTTCGTTGAGAGGGGTTAAGAAGGGGGCTGAGTCTTGGTTCCGGCATTAGAGGTCTGTTCGATGCCACTGGCTGCTGGGCGGTTTCAAATCGACAGCTGCACGGACCGCCTCTAGGCAGAATCGTGGGTACGAAACCTCAGCTGAGTGGCGTTAAAAGACATCCAACCTGCTGAACAGCACTGGGCCTGGTGGCCGCTGCTGCCGTTGTATCCGTATGGCCGCCGTGCCACTCACTTTGAAGAGCTGATTCCTGGACAGATCTGGAGCCTTGAGCAGCTTCAGGGTGTGTATTACGTGGCGGTGCCGATTCGGCTCACGGTGGTCAAGGTTCCCGGCGGTCTGATGCTGATGAATCCGCTGCCGCCCACCGGCGAGCTCCGCGCTTTGATTCGCACCCTTGAAGCTGAGCATGGTCCGGTGCGCAGCATCGTGTTGCCCACGGCCTCTGGTCTGGAGCACAAGCTGCCGTTGGCTCCGATGGCCAGAGCATTTCCTGAGGCTGATCTCTGGGTCTGCCCAGGTCAGTGGAGTTTTCCGATCAATTTGCCGCTGTCTTGGCTGGGTGTGCCCGCCAAGAGAACCAGGGTGTTGCTCGACGATGGCGTGCCCCACCCCGAAGTCTGTGAGTGGATTTCACTTGGCCCCCTGGATCTCGGCGTTGGTCGTTTTCAGGAAGTGAGCTGCCTGCATCGCCCCTCGGGTGCGCTCTTGGTGACCGACGCCCTGGTTGGTATTTCGTCTGAACCACCGCAGGTGTTTGCGCACGACCCTGCACCGCTGCTGTTCCATGCCCGTGATCGCGGCGATCAACCCTTCGACGACACTCCCGACAATCGACGCCGAGGCTGGGCGCGGCTTGTGCTGTTTGCTTCCTACCTGCGCCCGGAACCCCTGGATGTACCTGGCCTGCTGCAGGTGATTCGGCAGGCCTTTCGGCCCGGTCTGCGCAGTGCGCGAACCCATTTCGGCCTGTATCCCTTCGCTTGGAAGCCTGGTTGGCTGGATTCGGCCAAGGCTCTGATGGGTGACGATCAACCACGACTGCAGGTGGCGCCGGTGCTGGAGCGCCTGGTGCTGCCCCGACAACGACAGGCGTTGATCGCCTGGTTGGCTGCTCTCGAACAGCTGCGTGACATGCATTGGCTGGTGCCCGCTCACTATTCAGCGCCGCTCGCCTTCTCAACCCTGCAGGTGGTTCAGCTGCGCGAGCATCTCATGCTGCGGGAATGGGCCCCCAGTGAGGGCAACTGGGAGTTCCTAGGAAGCATTGATCAAACACTTCTCGACCTTGGCGTTGTTCCCGACTCGGAGAAATCATTGCAGTGAACGACGCGGTAATCGCTGATCACTGCAGGCTCGAATTGGAATCAGAGATCCGAGTCAGAGTCGATCGCCATTTCATCGTCACCGAACAGCGTCTCTTCCAATTCCTTGCGTTGCTCCATCTGGCGCAGGAAGTAGCCAGTCATCATCGCCGAAGCCAGCATGTTGGCCAGATTGTCGCGGTTCGAGGTCACCTTGACCTCGAACTGTTCACCGGGAAGCATTCCCAGAAGTCCTTGAACGTTGTGGCGGATGATGTCCTGAATGTCCGGACTGGCCGATTTGGCCACCCTTTGAAGCACATCCGGTGATTGATCCTGCAGGTACTGAATCAAGCCATTGACGGGCTGACCCTCCTGGTTGTCAGTGGTCAGAAACTCAGGGTTAAACATCCCATCGCTCTCCGTCATGCACTTGACCTTATCGCAGCTGTGCTCTGCGTCACTAAGGCGTCCGGTCGGGAGAACCGAATCGGCCCGAACCTGCTGAGCGGCCAATAGCGCAGGATTGCCGTTCCGATCACATCCGCCTGCGGCAAGGGTCCCCAGAGGTGAGAATCAAGGCTGGCATTGCGGTTGTCACCCATCACCCAGAGATCGTCTTCGGGCACGGTGACCGGAGCCATCTCGTAGTTGATGGCTTCGTTCAGCCAGGGCTCATTCACGGCTTCACCGTTGCGCCTGAGCTGGCCATCACGCACCTCCAGCTGATCTCCGGGCCTGCCCACCACCCTCTTGATCAAGGCGGCATCGGGGTCATAGCCGGCCTGCACCAGTGGCTCAGGAACCTTGAACACCACGATGCTGTTCAGGGGCAGTGATTGGTGACGCACCCGGTCGAAGCGTGGACTCAGTTTCTCCACCAGGATCCGGTCCTGCAGTTGCAGGGTGGGCAGCATCGATCCAGATGGAATCCAGCGCGGCTCCACCACGATCCAGCGCAGCAGCAGTGCCAGCAGCACCCAGATCAGCAAGGAGCGCCAGCTTCCCTGACGTTTCGTGGAGTCGGCGGAAGGGTCGCTCATCAGCAGCGTCAGCAATGAGGGTTGGCCTTGAACGAGGATCGCATCAGCCTCGGCATCAGGTCTGAGTCACGCCGCCGACAATCTCGCTGCAGCGATCGGTCTGCTGTTGTGCCTGCAGCGCCAAGGCTTGGAGCGCTTGGTGCTTTGCCCTGGCAGTCGTTCCGCACCACTGGCGCTGGCGGCGGGTGGCCTGGCTGATCGTGGAGTGCTGACGCTGACCACGGCTATTGATGAGCGCTCAGCTGCCTTTCATGCCCTGGGCATGGCTACAGCATCCGGGCGTGCAGTGGCTGTGATCACAACGTCGGGCACTGCGGTGGCCAATCTGCTGCCCGCTGCGGTGGAGGCCGACCGCTCAGCTCTGCCCTTGCTGTTGCTCACAGCCGATCGTCCGCAAAGGCTCAAGAACTGCGGCGCCAACCAGACGGTCAATCAGGAGGACTTTCTGGCGTCGGTTTGTCGAGCGTTCATGACTGGACCTCTGGATGGTCTGCACCGGCTGTCGCAGGCCGAGCTGCAATCGCTGGCGAATCAAGCCTGGGACCAAACGCTTCAGCATCCCGGGCCAGTGCATTTCAATCTTCCCTTTGAGGAGCCCCTGCATCCCAGCCGCGACGACCAGCAGCAGGCCTGGTCTGGTTGGGATTTCGCTGTGAATCAGCAGCGGCAGCTTCGCCGTCCACCGGCCTCCGCTGCTACCAGGCCAACCGATGGCTTCGATTGGTCCCGGCCCGGCGTGGTGGTGGCCGGACCCTGGCGAGGCCTTGAAGCAGATAGGCCCGCCTATCAGCAGGCACTCAATGCTTTCGCTGAGTGCAGTGGCTGGCCTGTGCTGGCGGACCAGTTGGCCGCAATTCCTGCAGATCTGCCCCATTTGATCCGCCACTGGGAGCTGCTGTTGCCGCAGTCTTTGCCACTTGCTGAGGCAGGCCTTCAGGTGCTGCGGCTGGGTCCACTTCCTGCCAGCCGGCGACTGGAGAGCTGGTTACGCAGCCTTGGTTCGGGTCAGCTGTTGATCAGCGAAGGCGAACCCCGCTGCCTAGATCCACTGGGGTTGTCGCGGCAGTACAGCAGTGGCCTGACGGCCTGGTGGAACGCCATCAGCACTGATGCTTGCTTCAGTCCGTCTGGCTCTCGGGCGCTGCGATGCGCTTGGACACAGGCCGATGCCCAGGTGCAACAGGTTCTGGATCAGCACTTGCCAGCTGCAGGCGCTGTCAGCGAGCCCGCACTGATGAAGGCCCTGCCTGAACTGTTGCCGCAGGGGCTGCCGCTAATGCTTGCCGCCAGCAGTCCTGTGCGCGACTGGCAGACCTTCGCAGCTGCCGATCTTGGCTCACGTCGCTGCTTCAGCTTCCGCGGGGCTTCCGGCATCGACGGCACCCTGTCGCTGGCCCTTGGTCTGGCCCGCGTTCAGGGTCCAACCGTGCTGATCTGCGGTGATCTGGCGCTGCAGCACGACAGCAATGGCTGGCTGCTGGCCAGCGAAGCCTCTCTACCTCTGCTGGTGCTGCTGATCGATAATGCTGGTGGCGGCATCTTTGCCCAGCTGCCGATTGCTTCCGCTGCCTCCAGCTCGTTGGATCAGCTGTTCGCCATGCCTCAGCGCCATGATCCTCTGGCTCTGGCAGCGGCCCATGCGGTGCCCGCTCGCCAGCTGACTCGGCTCGAGGACCTGCAGCCAGCTCTGGAGTGGGGACTGGCGCAGCAGCGCACAGCATTGCTGCGTGTTTGCACTGATCGATCCGCCGATGCCGAACTGCGTGATCAGCTGCGTGAGATCACGGCCGTCGCGCTGCAGCAGTCCCGGGGCGGTACAACAGAGGCCTGATCGTCGTCGCTGCCATGGCTGAGTCGTTCCCCCGCGCGGTCTTGCCCGGTGATGCAGGGGTGACGTGGCAGCCCTGGGGCCAATACGAGGATGTGTTGCTCGATCGCTGCGACGCAGGCATCGCCAGGGTCGCCATTAATCGACCGCAGAAACGCAATGCCTTTCGCCCGCGAACCGTGGCGGAGCTTTGCGATGCCTTCGCGCGCATTCGTGATGACAGCAGCATCGGTGTGGTGTTGTTCACCGGGGTTGGCCCTGCAGACGACGGTGGCTATGCCTTCTGCGCTGGCGGTGATCAGAGCGTCCGTGGCGATGGTGGCTACCTCGATGAGCAGGGTCTTGCCCGCCTCAATGTTCTTGACCTGCAGCGGATGATCCGCAGCCTGCCCAAGGTGGTGATCGCTCTGGTGGCCGGTTATGCGATCGGTGGTGGCCAGGTGCTGCATCTGCTCTGCGACCTCAGCCTGGCGGCGGATAATGCCGTGTTCGGCCAAACCGGACCACGGGTTGGCAGCTTTGATGGAGGATTTGGTGCTGGCTATCTGGCCAGAGTGGTGGGCCAGCGCAAGGCAAGGGAGATCTGGTTTCTCTGTCGTCGTTATGGCGCTGAGCAGGCGCTCGCCATGGGTCTGGTCAATGCCGTTGTTCCTCTGCAGGAGCTTGAGGCCGAAGGAGTTCGCTGGGCCCAGGAGGTGTTGCAGCACAGCCCCACGGCGATCCGCTGCCTCAAGGCTGCCTTCAATGCTGAAACCGATGGGTTAGCAGGGCTTCAGGAGCTGGCTGGCCAGGCCACCCATCTCTTCTACCGAACCGAGGAGGGCCAGGAGGGTCGTAACGCCTTCCTTGAGAAGCGAGATCCTGATTTCTCTTCTTCTCCCTGGCTGCCCTAGCTAAACAGGGAGAAATCTTCCGCTCTGCGTAGCGATGCCGGTTCGCATTCCCTTCGTTTCAGGCCTTCCGGCTTTGGCCGCAATGCTGCTGTTGCTGCCAGGTGCGGCGCTGTCTGTTGAGGAAGAGCCCAGCAACGACCCTTTTGCGGCTGACACAGTCGCGGCTGAAACGGCTGCCGCTCCCTCAGCCAAGCGAGAACCGGATCCCATTCCTCCCCTGGCAGCAGCGGTTTCGGATGCTGAATCCATGCAACGGGTTCCCGATGATCTGCTGCAGCGGCTGGGGTTGCAGCTGGTGCTGGATCGTCAGCATCGCCAGCTGCTTGTTTTGCACGACGGTGTGCTCACTCGGCGTTTTCCAGCTGCGGTCGGCACCGTGGGCTGGGAAACACCTGCGGGGCGATTCAGAGTGATGCAGAAGGTCAAGAAACCGGTGTGGACCCATCCTGTGAATGGCAAGAAGCTCGGCCCGGAGGATGAGACCAATCCACTCGGTAGCCGCTGGATTGGCTTCTACCGCGACTGCAAAGGCCGTGAAGGTTGGGATGGAGAGCAGTACCTCGACATCGATGGCTGCACGGTGGCTGGCTTCCACGGCACCCCCTATCGCTGGACGGTGGGTCGCGCTGTGTCCCACGGGTGTGTGCGTCTTTACGAGGAGAACGTGCAGGAGATCTACGAGCTGGTGCGTGTCGGAACTCCGGTCACCGTGCTGCCCTGATCGGCCTGATGACAGGGGGGGATTGCGCTTACAGTCGCGCCGCTTAGCCGGATCGATCGTCCATGCGTGTGCTGTTTGCCGCCGCCGAATGTGCACCCATGGTGAAGGTGGGCGGTATGGGCGATGTGGTCGGCTCCCTGCCTCCGGCTCTGGCTCAGCTCGGCCACGACGTGCGCCTGATCATGCCCGGCTACAGCAAGCTCTGGAGCCAGCTCGATATTCCCGCTGATCCGATCTGGCGCGCCCAGACCATGGGTACTGAATTTGCAGTGTTCGAGACCCGCCATCCCACCAATGGCCTTCCCCTGTACCTGGTGGGCCATCCCGTGTTCGACCCGGAGCGCATCTACGGCGGTGAAGACGAAGATTGGCGTTTCACTTTCTTCGCCAGTGCGGCGGCGGAATTCTCCTGGAATGTGTGGAAGCCGCAGGTGCTGCATTGCCATGACTGGCACACGGGGATGATCCCGGTCTGGATGCATCAGGACCCTGAAATCAGCACGGTCTTCACCATCCACAACCTCAAATACCAGGGGCCTTGGCGTTGGAAGCTGGATCGCATGACCTGGTGCCCTTGGTATATGCAAGGTGATAACACCATGGCGGCAGCACTTCTCTATGCGGAGGGTGTCAATGCCGTGTCGCCGACCTACGCGCAGGAGATCCGCACTTCCGAGTACGGCGAAAAATTGGAGGGGTTGCTGAACTACATCTCCGGCAAGCTGCGAGGCATCCTTAATGGCATCGATCTTGAGGCTTGGAACCCCGCCACAGACAAGACCCTGCCAGCGAATTACAGCGCTGATGATCTCAGCGGAAAGCTGGTTTGCAAGCGTGTACTGCAGGAGCGGATGGGGCTTGAGGTGCGCGATGACGCCTTTGTCTTGGGCATGGTGACGCGCCTGGTTGATCAGAAAGGCGTGGATCTGCTCCTTCAGGTTGCCGATCGACTTCTGGCCTACACCGATACCCAGATCGTTGTGCTCGGAACTGGTGAGCGAGGCCTGGAGTCCGGTCTATGGCAGCTCGCCGCTCGCCATCAAGGAAGGGTTTCGGCGTTCCTCACCTACGACGACGCACTCTCCAGGCTCATCTATGCAGGTAGTGATGCCTTCCTGATGTCGAGTCGTTTTGAACCTTGCGGCATCAGTCAGCTCAATGCCATGCGCTACGGCAGTGTGCCGGTTGTCCGTAAGGTCGGTGGCCTGGTGGATACCGTGCCGCCGCACGATCCCCGCAATGCTGTGGGGACAGGATTTTGCTTCGATCGCTTTGAAGCTGTTGACTTCTACACCGCCCTGGTGCGCGCCTGGGAGGCCTACCGCCATCAGGACAGCTGGAGACAGCTCCAGCTGCGAGGCATGCGTGAGGACTACAGCTGGGCGCGCTCGGCCCAGGAGTACGACCAGATGTACAGGGATGTGTGCGGTCTGAAGGAACCCGGTCCCGATGCGGCGGCTGTCGAGCGGTTCTCTCAGGGCCAAGATGCTGATCCATCGCGTAACGGAGCAGTTGACCCGCAGTCCGATCAAGCATCGGAACCGGACGGCCGTAGTCGTGTCAGTCGTAACCCCCTGGCCCGTTTGCTGCGTCAGTCACGCTCTTGAAACCTGCTCATCGCTGCCAGAAAAGGCCATGATGGTGATGGGCTTGGTGCGCACTGACTTGGCAGCACTGGGTTTCCATGGCCCAACACTTCAGTGATGCAGGATCAGGACGCAAGGGACGATCGTTCGCTTCCGGCTCCTTACCAGAGCCCTTGGGAAGCCCTGCGTCAGGATCTTCCAGCCGCGGCTGCCGATCTTCGCCTGCGCTTCCAGGAACTCTGGCGCCGTAATCGTGAGGGTGATCTCTCCACTCCTGGATTCTGGCCGCAGGATCTGGCCCCTCTGTTCTGGCCAGTGCTGCTGGCCGTTGGGTTACTGGTGCTTTCCCTCGGTGTCGTCCAGCTGCGATCAGCGTTGAATGTCGCCGATGTAGATCCCGTTCCGGCTGTCGAACGCATTCGCACAACACCACTGCCTGAAGCCCGCCCGCTGAGGTCAGAGCCTGAAATCTTGCCAGCTGCTGAAGATCCAACTCAGACTTCTCTGCCAACATCTCCTCAAAAGTTGCCGATGCAGGTTGCATCACCGGCGCCTGAGTCTCTCGTCTTGCCCAAGCCAGAGCCTCCCATCCTGCAGGTAGATCCTTTGCTGAACCTGCTGGAGCAAGTGGATGCAGATGGCGCTGATCCAACGGGCTTGTTGCTGGCCGCGCGTCCTGTTCTTGCTGAGAATGCTGCAGTGCTGGTTGTGGATTCAGGTGTTTGGTCTGAACTGCCACAGGCAATCAGGTTTGAGCGCGCTGAAAGCTGGTGGCAGACACTGCAGGATCAGGGGTATGACGCCATCACCCTCGAAGATGTTGATCAGCATCTACTGGCCAGGCCAGCTCGGGTGGGCGGCGGCATGATCATGTTCGATTCGTTTCCTTCGCCATGACGCTGCAGCTTGCTCAGCTTGTGCAGCTCTGGGGGCGACCCGAAATGAGTGGAGCAACGTCTGCTCATTTGCAGGTCGAGCTCGGGCCTGTCTGCACCGACAGTCGCCAGCTACAGCCTGGTGGGTTCTTCATCCCCCTGCGAGGCGACCGTTTTGATGGGCATACGTTTCTGAACCAAGCCGCGCAGCTGGGAGCGCAGGCCGCTGTTGTGGCCAGTGATTGGAATCATCCACTGCCGCAGGGGCTGCTGCACTGGCGTGTAGAGAACACGCTCTGGGCCTATCAGCAGCTGGCCACGCTGCATAGACGTCAGCTGAAGGCTGGCGTTGTGGCCGTTACCGGTTCAGCCGGTAAGACAACTACCCGTGAGCTGATCCGCGTAGCCCTAGCGCCTCTTGGAGACGTTCAGGCCACGGTCAGCAACAACAACAACGACATTGGCGTGCCGCTCACATTGATGGGTGCACACCAAGGCCACGCTGCTGTGGTGTTGGAAATGGGCATGCGCGGCCTGGGTGAGATTGAACGTCTTTCCCGTTGTGCCGAACCGCAGATTGCCGTGATCACCAACATCGGCACGGCTCACATCGGTCGGCTTGGCAGCCGTGCGGCTATCGCCACGGCCAAATGTGAGATCACAGCCGCTTTGGCCCCCCAGGGAGTGGTTGTGATTCCTGCAGGTGATGCCCTGCTGGAACAGGCCCTGTCGCGCTGCTGGAGTGGTCGCACGCTGCGTGTTGCTCTTGAAGGTGATGTCGCCGCTGACCTCCTGAACCGTGATCTTCCTGCTGCGGATCTGACAGGGGTTTATGACCCGCAACAGAGTCTGCTAAGCCTCGAGGGGATGCGCTTCTCCTGTCCACTGGAGGGACGTCACAATGCCCGCAATCTGCTGCTGGCTTTCGCGGTGGCTAAGGAACTCGCTGTTCCTTTGGCCGATCTTCAGGGTCTCAAGGTGACCGTTCCCGGTGGCCGCAACAGGCGCCTGAGCATCGGCACACTCAACCTTTTGGATGAGACTTACAACGCTTCGCCGGAAGCTGTTCTCGCCGCTTTGGATCTTCTGGCACAGCAGCCTGGTCGTCGTTTCGCCGTCCTTGGCACCATGCTGGAGCTCGGCGCCAGCAGCATCGAGCTGCATCAGGCAGTTGTCTCCAGAGCCGTCCAGCTCGGACTAGATGGCTTGGTGGCGGTGGCGTCCGGCGAGGAGGCTGTTGCTATGCAGCGAGCAGCTTCGCTTCTGGACCGCTTTGCTCTTGTGAAGTCGCCCGAACTGGCTGCAGTAGCCCTTAACCAATGGTTGCAGCCGGGCGACACACTGTTGCTTAAGGCCAGCCGCGGAGTGGCTCTTGAGCGATTGATTCCGTTGCTCAAGCAACCCTGAGGGTTGGGGTTTAGGCCGCCATCACTCCTGATTGGCCGTCTTCGCAGCGAATCAGATCGATGGCATGGGGATGGTTTCGGATGTAGGGAACCGCCTCCATGGCTAGCACTCTGGCCTCAAACGCATCACCGGCGTAGTAGCAGGATTCGATCTGTCGGCTGCTGGCGTCTCGGTATCGCACCGTGTAGCGCTTCTGATCGTTCATGGATCCAGTGATGGATGCACCCAACGTCCCGCATGATCAGCGTCAGGCCATCGGTATTACCTGAAGACAATCAGGGGATTCCTATCAGTTTCCTTGGTTGATCTGGTCTGCAACAAGTGTTGCTAATCCTTCAATCAGCATTTGAGATCATTGTTTTGAGTTGATCGGCTTGTGGCAATTCAATCGGATCCATCGTGACCTCATTCCAGCCGTTCTCCTCACGATTGGAGATCAAGGGTGTCAGTCGAATCTCTAGAGGACTGCCCTCGCTGATGTCGACTCGAAGGGCGCTGTAAGCCCTGCCGCCATTGCAGTCAGCCCAGCTTCTGCCTACATACAGGTCACTGCTGGCGACCCGTCGCTGCTCTCCGTTGCTGTGTGATTCGCTGAGGTACGGTCCCTGTCCGCGTTGGTCACGAAGGCTGTAGCCGCTGCCTCCGCAGACAGCCCAGTTGGTGAATGAATCGCCGTGACCGGTGTCGTGAGTTCTCAAAATCTCGAGGCAGTGCGCATGACCGCTGAGCACGAGGTCGACGGTTCGGATATTGCGGCTCTGTTTGCCAAGGGCCGTGTTGACATCATCCAGAACATTGCGCAGACGTTGTCGGATGCCCAGTGTGTCGGCTTGAGACCATTTGGTTCTCTCCGTTACGTAGGGAGGGTGATGCAGGGTCAGGATCCGGCCGCGTGCACTGGGATCCCGATGGGATGCGATCAGTCCGTCGCGCAGCCATGTCAGCTGCTCGCCATCTTCGGCGGCGTGATGGTGAAGTCTTCGCTGCAGATCGAGCCGTTCCTCCTGCAGGGTCTCGAGATCGTCCATCAATCCATCGCGTTGTTGTTCGTCACGGGTTTGCAGTGACAGTGCCTTGAGGCAGCGATTTTGCTTTTCGTCAATGGATTTCAGCTGTTGTCGCAGCAGCGCACGGTCGTCATGACCGCTCAATGGAGCGATCAGGGTGTTGGAGTCAAGAGCGAAAACGTCTACACCGGCATGGCGAAACCGGTAGTAGCGGTTCGGCAATCTGGTGTGATGGCCGGGTTGGTACCGCAGGCAGCGTTGACCATCCCATTCTGCCTTGTAGTGTCGGTCGAGATAGTCGTCCAATTGGCTGCTGGGCACCTCTGACAGCACATCCATGAAGGCATGGGCAAAGCAGCCTCCCTGATCGGATCCGCGCCATCCGGTGTCCACGTCGTGAAACCATTGCAGATGGCGACGCAGGGGCAGGGTTAAACCGGCTAGTGCTGAGATGATCGGCGCCAGATCGTAGTAGTCGTGGTTGCCGAGCACCGGCAGAAAAGGCTTGTTAAACAGCAGCTTCTGCGGGTTGATGCTCTCCCAGTCTTCGCCGCCGGATAGCCACTCCCGGTAGGGGCGGATGAAATTGTTGCGGTATTGGGCCGCGGCGCCCACTAGGTAAACCACATCACCTGTATGTAGTAAGAAAGCGGCCTTGTCCTTATGCGGGAGCAGACGTTCAGCGATGTGACGTGGAGGGCTGTGGCGTCGATGGCGGCCGGTTCCACTGTCGCCGAGAACTAGAAAGTGAAAGGCGGAGTGCTCCGTGCTGTGCATGCCTGGCTGCTCGATCACCAGCCGTGTCTGGTCAATCTTGCGTGCGCTGATCGCTGGATGCTGCCAGCGAACGCGATGCGCCATGCGCATGATCTTGCGCTCGATCGGCGGGTCGCTGGCGAGATTCAAGGGCTGAGACGGATCGGTGCAATGACTTTCAGCGCATCAGGAATCACCGACACGGTCATGTGATCGGTTTCCTCGATCTCACCATCGATCACCATGGTCTGTGGCTTGGGAAGCGTCACGCTCAGTTGGTGGGTGCGTACGCAGAAGATATCGGCATTGTTGGCGTTGTTCTTGAGCACGGCCGATTTCGCCAGGCTCGACAACACTGAGAATCCGCCCATCCGACCCCGTGGTGAAGCAATGATCACCTCAAGCTGGCCGTCATCGGGGATCACTTGTCCGAATCCCTGAGCCATCACGGATGTGGCCGGGGCAGCATTGGCCACGGTGATGGCGCTGGCATGCACTTCAGTTGCTTCTCCGTCGATCATTAATTGGGCATCGAAGGGTTGCTGTTCCACCAGCTGCCTTGCTCCCGAAAAGATGTAAGCCATCGGTCCCAGCATGTTCTTGAGCTCACGGCTGGCTTTGTTCACCATGCCGGCCTCGAAGCCAAGTCCTGCCAGCAGGATCATCGGTTTGTCATTGCAGAGCGCCACATCCACAAGCCGCGTGTTGCCAAGGATCAGATTGGTGCAGGCAGCCTTGACTGAGGTTGGAATTCCTAGCGCGACGGAGAAGGCGTTGGCCGTGCCCCGGGGAATGATGCCCAGAGGAATGTCAGTGCCTCGCAGTGCACTGGCCACGGCACCCACCGTGCCATCACCACCTGAGGCGATGATCAGCGATTCACCCTCACCCTCTTGATCAAATGCGTTGATCTCTTTGATCAATTCTTGAGCCTGCTCGCCCGGATCCAGGCCAGGCTTGGTCATCCACACCTCCAGCATGATCTGCGGCTCGAGATAATTGCGGATCTCGGCCAGCTCGGCGTTGGGATCTCCCTGACCGGCGATGGGGTTAAAGATTAGATATCCCCGGCGACTTCCCTTAATCCCGCGGATGAGTGCTGATGCGGTGGCGGGATTAAGAGCAATGGGAAGGTTGTTGATCAGCGCTGCGCGTAGCAGGGGCTCTGAGAGCACATCCCCGGCCCGTTCACCGCAGGGGGACGGGAAATGGATCAAGCCGCTGACATCGCCGTGGAGAATCGTCGCGGCCAATTCGATATCGCCCCCTTCAGCGATGGCACGCGATGACGTGACAGCAAGCTTGTCGAGGCTTCCGCCGCTAGTCATGTGCTCAAGCACGTCCTCGGCAATCAGAAGATCGAAACCTCTGAGCAGTTCACTGTTGTTCCCAACCCAGGAGCTGAGTGCTGTACAGACAGTCAGGTCGGCATTAAGAACAATCTTCGACGGCATCGATGCTCAGGGGTGAAGTCGGACGTCAGGGACTGGGTTGAATGTGGTGTCGAGTTCACCACTCTTCTCTGACGGTCTGTCGGGCAGGATTGATGGCGAATGCACCCACACGACACCCTTGTTGGTAGTGGATCGAACGTTCAGCGTCAGCTGATGATTGAGGCCGACAGATCCCAAAAGTGCTGAGGTTGCGTGCCGAGAGGTGCAGGTTTCATCTCCAACGACGGTTGGGAATGGCCAGGGTTTTGCTCAACAGATTTTGTTGAAGGCTCGGCTCGGAGTCTTGGCTCTAGGGCTTGGCTCGAAGACTTGCCCCTAGGGCTTGGCTGCAGACCAGTTCTCTTTGATCATCTGTTTGGCGCGTCCAATCGCGAGAGCGCCATCAGCAACGTTCTTGGTGAGTGTTGAGCCTGCGGCCACCGTGACACTCTTGCCCAGGGTGATCGGTGCGACTAGCACTGAATTGGCACCTGTTTTGCTGTCGTCACCGATCACGGTGCGGTGTTTGTTGACGCCGTCGTAATTGGCTGTGATCGTGCCAGCTCCAACATTCACATTGGTTCCCAGCTCGGCATCGCCGATGTAGCTGAGGTGATTCACTTTGCTGCCGCTGGCAATGGTGCTTTTCTTCACCTCTACGAAGTTGCCGATCTTGCAGTCATCGCCGATTGCTGCCGCCGGACGCAGGTGGGCAAACGGTCCGACCGTTGTGTTGCTTCCCACCTCAGCCATGTTGATCACCGAATGCAGCACGGTGACACCATCACCCAGAACCGCATTCTCCAGAAGGCTGCCGGGTCCCAGGCGGCAGTTATCACCGATCCTGCAGGTGCCACGCAGGTGCGTCTGAGCTTCGATCACCACATCGCGACCGAACTGGCAGGTTTCACTCAGGCTGCAGCTGTCTGGATCAATGAAGGTGACTCCCTCATCCATCCAGTGCTCCTTCAAGCGCTGCTGCAACAGGGCCTCGCATTGAGCCAGCTGGCGGCGGTTGTTGATGCCGTTCACTTCATCGGAATCCAGCACCTCCAGGTGCATGGCCCGATCAAGCATGCCAACGGTGTCGGTGAGGTATAACTCGCCCTGATCGTTGTCAGTGCTCAGCGTCGGGAGCACGGCTGCGAGCTTGCACCAGTTGAAGCAGTAGATGCCCGCATTGGTGAGATTGTTGCAGCGTTGCTGCTCACTGCAGTCGCGATGCTCAACGATGGCGCTCACTAGGCCATCCGCAGTCGCGAAAACACGTCCATAGCCCGTGGGATCCTTCAGCCGTGCCGTCAGCAGCGTCACATCGGCACCACTGTCGCGGTGGGTTGCCACCAACTGATCGATGGTTTCCGCACGCAGCAGCGGAACGTCGCCGTTCAAAACCAGCAGCTCTCCCTCAAAATCCTGCAATGGCGTTAGCAGCTGTTGCACGGCATGGCCCGTGCCGTTCTGAGGATCCTGAAGCACGAATTCAAGCCCGCCGATAAGGCTCAACTGCTGTTCAACACGACCGGCCTGATGGCCAACGATCAGGATCCGGCGCTCAGGCAGCAGATTGCCGGCACTGGCAAGAACCCTTTCCACAAGAGTGGCTCCTGCCAGAGGTTGCAGCACTTTCGGCAATGCACTCTTCATGCGGGTGCCTTTGCCAGCGGCCAGAACAGCGACGGCGAGCATGAACAGCAATGCGGATCGGGCGGAATCTACCGGGATCCAGCCGGTTCAGCCCAGCAGAGAGCCCAGTCGTTTTTTCAACGGCCGACCAATGTGCAACTGGGTTGACGGATTAAGGCATGGGCGCGTTGGCGGGTGCAGTCCATCGGTTGGAGCACTGTGCTGAGGCGCTCGTCGTCATGCAGGGCTTCAAGAACGAGAAGACTGCCGTAAAAGACGATCTGAAATGTCCAGGCGTCAAAGCCGGACAGGGTGAAAGTCATGGCAGAAATGCACATCACTGCATTCAGCCTGCACCTTCATGGGCCCAAAGTCGACGATGTCTTGAACTCACCATCATGAATCAACAAAAAAGACCTACAACATCCCTCCACAGGCCTTGTTTTTTATACGGGCGAAAGTTGATGTGCACAGCGAAAAAAGTTTGATCAGATCATTTTCATCCAGCCTGCACTAGCCGTTTTGGATGTCGCTGCCGCCTGGGTATTCCAGACCTGTCACTGCGGTTCAGGATCACACTTAGGTCATATTTGGAGCATGTTTATGAGGCTTATGCATCAACCAGCGGCGCTGCCAGGCGCTCGTGCTTTCAAGATCACAGGACTGCTGTTCACGCTCTCGCCTTTGCTGGATGATTTTGGCCTCGTCAATACCCATGGGATCTCGATAGGGCACTGAAGCTCTCGTGTTGAGGTGCTCCTCTTCCATGGCACTGAGTGAGGTCCAGCCTGGCCCCTCCGCCGCTAGAGGGGCTGTTGCGAGGGGGTTGACGGCCAGCGTGCCGGAGCTCCATTCGATCCGCTGTCCGGTGATCGGGAGCATTGAGCGAAGCGTCAGGCCCGCACGTCGAAGACTGCTTCTCACCGCAGCAGCTCTGCAGTAAGTCACCAGGCGTCCTCCCGGTGCCAGGCGGCTGGCCAGAGCTCCGAGGAATTCCTCGCTCCAGAGCTGTGGGCAACGCCCTGGAGAGAAGGCATCCAGCAGGATTAGGTCAAGCTGGCTACTGCATGGCAAGGCCTTTAGGTTTTGTCGGGCATCACCCCAAAGCATCGTTCCCTGGCCTCCGCAGTCATTCCATCCACCGCTCTGGTGGAGCTGTTCAAGTCGCTGCAGCACTGCATTTGGCCAAAGGTCACAAAACGGTTGGTGATTCAAAGCCCATTCCAGAGGCCTCTGATCCACTTCCAGGCCCCACCACTGCAGTTTGGGTGTGCTGATTTGAGGCAGCGCGCGCATCAGGGCGGCGCTGTTGTAACCGAGCCCGAAGCAGACATCGAGCAGCTTCAGTTCGCTTGCCTGCGAGAACCTTTTCAGCTCGGCTGGTCGAACAAATTTCGCTTCCGCTTCCTCCAGAGCACCTGCGGAGCTGTGAAAGGCCTCGTCAAAGTGATCGCTGTGAAGACTCAGGCTTCCGTCAGCCGTTTCGAGCGCCCTAAGTTGCCCGAGCGGATGGTTCAACGCTGCAGTCGCTCGAGATCGGTCCAGAAGGTGGGGTAACTGACGGCTGCGGCTTCACTTCCTACCAGTGTTGAATCGCCCTTGGCCATCAAGGCCGCTACCGCAAGGCTCATGGCCACACGATGGTCGGTCTCGCTGTCGAGTTGAGCCCCTTTCAGTGGTCGGCCTCCACGGATGGTCAAACCGTCGGGATGCTCTTCGATGTCCGCACCCATGGCTTTGAGCTGGCGTGCCATCACCGCCAAACGGTCCGTTTCTTTCACCCTCAGTTCAGCCGCTCCTGTGATCCGGCTTTCGCCATCGCAGAAGCATGCAGCCACGCTCAGGATCGGGACTTCATCCACCAGCCGCGGCATGATCTCCTCTCCAAAGCGAAAGGGTTTCAGTGATCCATGCGTGACACGCAGATCCCCCACCGGTTCTCCAGCCACATCATGCTGGTTGAGCACTTCGATTCGGGCTCCCATCTGCGCGAGAACCTCTAGCACTCCGGTGCGGGTTGGATTCAGGCCCACATTTTCAACAGTCAGATCGGCTCCGGGAACCAGAGCACCAGCGACCAGCCAGAACGCCGCTGAGCTGATATCACCAGGAACCACCACATGCTGACCATGCAGACGAGCTCCAGGTCGAATGGTGATGTGGCGTCCCATTTCGCCGCCTACATCCAGGTCGGCGCCAAAGGCCTTCAGCATGCGTTCGCTGTGATCACGGGAGTGGGCAGGTTCAATCACCGTGCTAGTTCCGTCTGCAGTCAGTGCAGCGAGCAGCAAAGCAGATTTGACCTGAGCACTGGCGACTGGTGTGCCGACAACAGCCCCACGTAGCTTGCGTCCCTGCACAGCTAAGGGGGCGAAGTTGCCCTGCCCGCGGCCGCGTACCTCGGCTCCCATCATCGAGAGCGGTTGCCCAACTCTTTGCATCGGTCTCCGCTTGAGCGAATCATCCCCGCTCAGTACAAAATGCCGACCATCCCGACCAGCCAGTAATCCGAGCATCAGACGCATGGTTGTGCCGGAATTTCCGCAGTCGAGCACTTCACTGGGCTCCTGCAAACCATCCAACCCAACCCCCTCAACGGTGATAATTTGCCCATCGGCCACAGCACTGATCTCAGCTCCCATCGCTCGCAGGCAGGCTGCTGTACTGATCGGATCCTCTGCAGGAAGCAGCCCTTCAATCGTGGTTTTGCCTTCGGCAATGGCTCCGAACAGCAAAGCCCTGTGAGAAATCGATTTATCTCCGGGAACCCTCACGTGACCATTGAGACTTCCGCCGGATCTCAGTTGACGGGCATCTCCTGGTGTTCCCGGCACGTTTTCTCATCGCTTGGTAGTTGAATTCTATGAGTCGCATGCTCCTACATCAATTCGTGTCTTGGTGTTGATTCAAGATGCTCACTCTCAATCAGAAATTTTAAATCCTTTCTAAGGCAATTAGGCGACTTTTACTTAAAAAAGTACCGTCAAATCATCTTTTGAAAAAAGAAAAAACTTCTGTTTTGTCTTGGCCGATGAAAGTGCATGGATTGAGTAAGTGCAATATTCTCAAGGCCTAATGGCTGCTCTCCTTCAGGCGTCTAGTTCAAGCATCCTGCGTTTGAAGCACGCTTTAGAAGAAAAAGTTTGTTCACCACAAACTCAATCTGCATCAAGGGTTGTGATTGTTCCTAAATACTTTAATTCCAGGGAAAAGGTTAAGATAACGCGACTTTTCTGGCGATTACAATATTGAGTTCATCGCGATAATTTTTAGCTGCTTGCCAGTCTTTCCTTTTTACCGCGTTGTTATAAGCCTTGATGAGTTGTTGCCGATGGAGCTCGTGCGCAACGTCCATGATTTCGCCCTTGCTCCGAATAATTTATGGATGGTTTTGGTGGTCTGGGCGAAGTTCTGATGCGTAGCAGGGTGATCAATGAATCCGATGCGCTTGTTGGAGTTGACGTTTGACTGACTGACCACTGGCATTGGTGCCATGGCTTCGAATGTTTCTCTTGCTGCCAAAGGTGAATGATCCTTCCTTACAAGTGAAGGTTGCATCTGTAACCAAGGTGGCCGGTTTGTGTTTTGTCAACCCCTATTGATTGCCGGAGCTCGGGCTGAGCCTGAGTCTGTCTGAGATTTTTGTGATCATCGCAGGATCATCGGGGCTTTCGATCAGGCTCGAATTCGATTGATTTGAGGCTAGATGCGGTGGTGTCAAGGGATTTGGGCTTGGAAATTCTTTCCTCCTGGGCTCGCGTCTTGCCTTGGCAGCCTCGATTGGGCTTTGAAACCAGCAGGTTTTCGTAGTGCCTGGGCTTGGGATGGCGTTGTTTGAATCGCATTTTTTGCGAATTGCTCTGCCTTCTAGGGGTCTGCTTGTTGTATTCGAGGCTGCTTTTTCGGTAGCGGACTCGCTTGCTGTGCGTTTTAATACGGTCCGAGGCAAATGCCTCTTCCTCTTTTATTGGTGTGAGGATCAATGAAACTGTTCAAGCAACTGCTGGTTGCTCCTGCTGCTTTGGGCCTGCTGGCTCCTATGGCTGCTGGTGCCACTGAAGTCAATGTTGCTGGTGTGTCCGACTACGCAAACCTGTCTAACGACGCGGTTGCTGTGGATCAGGTCACCAGCATCACCCAGTTCTCTGATGTCTACCCGACCGACTGGGCTTATCAGGCTCTCAGCAACCTGATTGAGCGCTACGGCTGCGTTGCCGGCTATCCCAACGGCACCTACCGCGGCAACCGTGCAATGACCCGCTTCGAAGCGGCTGCACTGTTGAACGCCTGTCTCGACCGCGTCACCGAGGTGACCGACGAGCTCAAGCGCCTGATGAAGGAGTTCGAAAAGGAACTCGCCATCGTTAAGGGTCGTGTTGACGGTCTGGAAGCTCGCGTTGGCGAACTGGAAGCAACCCAGTTCTCCACCACAACCAAGCTGAAAGGTAAGGTTGACTTCGTTATGGGTGGCGTCAGCTATGGCGGTGAAGGGCATGAACTGACAGTTCCTTCACGCGTAATCGACACCACGACGACCGACGACGGCGAGGTTGAAAACGTCTACTACAAGGACAAGGGCAAGTACCTCGGCCAGGACGCTTTCACGTTCAACTATCGCGCCACCCTGAACCTGAACACCAGCTTCACGGGGAAGGATCTGCTGTACACCCGCCTGCGTGCCGGTAACTTCAACAACAACGCCTTCTCCGGTAAGGGTTACACCGGCAACATCACTCAGCTTGCCGTTGCTAAGTCAACTGGTGATGCAGTGAAAGTTGACAAGCTCTGGTACCAGTTCCCTCTGGGTGCTGACTTCCAGGTTTATCTGGGTGCCAAGATCGAGAACTATTACATGCTTGGCGCTCCCGCCACCGTGTATCGCGAGATCCTGAAGGACTTCAAGCTGGGTGGTTACTACGGCGTATACGGCGCTAGCACCTCACCTGGTGCAGGTATCGTCTGGAAGCCCAACAGCCAGAACGATCCTTACGATCCCAAGTTCACTGTTGCTGTGAACTACGTCGCCAAGAACGGCTACAAGGGCAACCCCAAAGATGGCGGTGGCATCGGTACCGACACGTCTAAAGGCAAGTTTCTTGCCCAGATCGGTTATGGCGGCCCTCAGTGGAACATCAACGCCGGTTATGCCTACATCCAGCGTGGCATGACCGTCGGTTACGGCACACCTCTGGGTGCAACCACCACTGTTAAGGGTGGCGACGATGAGTCTGCATCCCGTGGTTTCAGCGATGCCAACGCGTTCGCTCTGCGCGCCTGGTGGCAGCCTGCTGAGGCAAGCTGGGTTCCCTCCATCACCCTTGGTTGGGACTACACTTCCTTCAGCCACGACAGCGACGTTACTGCGATCAAAGTCAACGGCACAACGTTCGACGGCAGCGCAGTTAAGAGAAAGCAGGCTTCTCAGGGTTGGACTGTTGGTCTGAACTGGAAGGATGCCTTCATGAAGGGCAACCTGCTTGGTTTCGCTATCGGCCAGCCTCAGTTCGAAACAGAGCGTGAGAACAGCACTCCCGATGACGGCAACTACGCCATGGAGCTGTACTACCAGTTCCAAGTCACCGACAACATTGCTGTGACTCCTGCCATCTTCTATGTCTCTCGTCCCTTCGGTGAACTCACCGGCAGTGGTCCTTTCACCGGTGGCGAAGATGCTGAGCAGTTCAACACCTTCGGTTACCTCGTGAAGACCACCTTCCGTTTCTGATTCAGATCGGTTGATTCTTCTCCAAGCTCCCTCTTTGAGGGAGCTTTTTTATTTGGCTGATTCCAACAAAAAAGGAGGCCCTCAGGCCTCCTTACTCATTGATGAGACTGGCTGAATTGATTACCAGCAGTTTTCGCCCTCACCAATGGGTACACAGATATCTTCTTCGGCAGCTTTCTCAGCTGCTTTCTTGGCATCGGCATCCTTCTTGGCTTCGGCGTCGATGTCCTGATCAGTGCTCCATTCCTGCAATCCACCACCCATAGGGTTGGTGTCGGCGAGTGCAGCTGGATCTGCAACTTGGCTGCTCAGTGCAGCCGCACCGGCAAGAAAAATGGAAAGAGTTGACCTCTTCATTCCAATAACCACCATTTATATAGGCTCTTTCAATACTAAGTCGTTTCAACAGCGTTGATCAGGTGCCCAGTGAGCGCAGTAAATTTGTATACGCTAGAAACACAAGGTCGAGTTCTTCGCTGCGACCGTGTTTGGCGAGTAATCCTCTGGCCCCCGTATCCAGTTGAAACAGGGTGACGCGATCTGTTTCGTTCTTCAGATAACTTTCGATCCAACCAACGCAAACGACGCGTTCTCCGCTGGTGACTGTGTTGACGCGATGCATCGTTGAGCTGGGATAAATCACGATCTCTCCCTGCTGAAGTTCCAGTTCCAGGGAGTCCGTCACAGTGTCGACTTCCAGTGAACCGCCTGTGAATGACTGCTGGTCAGATAGGCAGAGGGTGAAAGAAAGGTCGCTTCTGCCGCTGCTCATGTAGGCATTGTCAACGTGACTGTCATATCCACCTCCAGTTCTTGTTCTGCTGATTAAAAACCGGTGCAGTTTTCGCGGCACACAGAAGCTTTTGATCGCTGGATGTGCCCACATGGCCTGTTGTACAAGGTTTTGGATCTCAGCTCTGATGGCTGATGTGTGCACGATCTGTTCATTGATTTTTCCGTCTCTGGCCTGTGCACCAGCTGTTGTTCTGCCATCAATCCATTCGCCGTTTTCGACGTTGTGCAGAATTGCTTGGCATTGCTCAGGATTGAAAAGTTGAAGCTTGATATGGTTCATTGAGAACAGTTTGCTTGTATCATACGTTTTCGTAATTGGTATCGACTGGGTGCGACGTTTTGGTTTTTCGCAGACAGCCTCAGGTGGGTTCTTGTGTTTTATGAAGCTGCTTGCCTTTCCCTTGCTTGCATCTCTGTCTTTTCTGACGGCTGCGGCGCAGGCTGAAGAAGTTCGTGTTTACTCCGGTCGTCATTACAATACCGACCGACAGAGTTACAAGGCGTTTTCTGATAAAACCGGTATCAAGGTTCGGCTCATCGAAGCTTCCGGGATCTCTCTGGTAGAGCGCCTCAAGCGCGAAGGGAGCAACACCAAGGCTGATGTGATCATTCTTGTTGATGCGGCCAGAATTAATAATGCTGCAAAAGCTGGCTTGTTTCAGCCAATCAACTCAGCGAAGTTGAATTCCGAAGTTCCAGCGCGTTATCGCGATCCAGGTAATCGTTGGTTTGGTATTGCTCGACGTGTACGTGCAATTATCATTAATCCCAATCAAGTTAAACCATCTCAGGTGCAAACTTATGCACAGCTAGCTTCTCCTGATCTCAAAGGTAAAGTCTGTCTGCGTAATCGTAAAAATGTCTACAACCAGTCGTTGGTCGCAGATCAGCTCGCGATTCGTGGTGAAGCAAAGACCAAGGCTTGGCTGAAGGGATTGATTTCTAATGTTTCTCAGCCTTACTTCCCTGGAGATATCGCCTTGATCCGCGCGGTTGCTCAGGGTAAGTGCGGAGTTGGCGTGGTTAACCATTATTACCTTGCTCGCATGCGAGCAGGTATTAATGGCGCGAAGGATCAAAAGCTCGGCAATCAGGTGAAGATTGTGATGCCAAATCCTGCCCATGTGAATATCAGCGCAGCAGCGGTGTCTAAATACGCCAAAAATAAATCAGCTGCTGTCAAACTAATCGAGTTCCTGGCATCTCCCAATGGAAGTAGAGGAATTGCAGGCCCCACGTTTGAGTTTCCGCTCACTGGTGTTGGCGGTTCAACATATCTCAAAGGGATGACCAAATTCACCCCAGATAATGTTTCGATCTCTCAGCTAAGTGCACTGAACCCCAAGGCCATTCAGCTCATGGCCCAGGCCGGTTGGCAATGAGTTGATCCAGCAGGTAGCCGAACAATTCTGGGTTCGGCTCCCTGTTACTGATGTCGGTTAACCCCAGTTCGTCCAGCCGATCAGTGACACGCTGTTCGAGATCGTCTGGTCTGCTGAGCGGTTTACCCCAGCGATGGTTTTTCTCAGGGCCAACCTTTGTGGTCGCATCGATGGCCAGCCTGCCGCCAAGGCCGAGTTGCTCACTGGCGAAGTCCAAGCTGTCGAACGGTGTGTTCTCCAGGGTGAACAGATCCCTTTGTGGATCGACTTGGGCAGCGATCGCCCAGACCACCTGGCGGGGATCGCGCACGTTGATGTGGCTGTCGACCACTACGACGAACTTGGTGTAAGTGAACTGCGGCAAGGCGCTCCAAAAAGCCATCGCTGCCCGTTTTGCTTGACCTGGATAGGCCTTGTCGATTGAGATCACCGCGAGTTTGTAGCTCAATGCTTCCATCGGTAGGAAGAAATCTTTGATCTCGGGGATCTGCTGGCGCAGGATCGGTGTGTAGATCCTGTTGAGTGCGATCGCTAGCATCGCTTCTTCCTTGGGAGGACGGCCGCTGAAGGTGGTCAGGAAGACCGGATCCTTGCGTTGCGTCATGCAGTGAAAACGCACCAGCGGTGAGTCTTCAACGCCGCCGTAGAAGCCCATATGGTCGCCAAAGGGGCCATCGGGCATTACCTCGCCCGGTGTGATCGTGCCCTCAAGCACCACTTCACTGTGACTTGGAACCTGAAGATCAACGGTTTTGCAGGGAGCGAGCCTGACTCCTTCACCGGCATAAATCCCTGCGAATAACCATTCGCTTAATTGCACTGGAATTGGTGTGGCTGCCGCCATCACCAGCAGTGGATGGACACCGATGGCGATGGCGATCTCCAGCTTCTGGCCGAGTGCTGCCGCTTTGCGCAGATGACGAGCACCACCACGCACGCTGAGCCAGTGCACGGTCATGGTGTTGATCGATTGTTTCTGAAGTCGATAAACCCCCACGTTGGGAACGCCGGTTTCGGGGTCTTTCGTAATCACCAGCCCAAGCGTGATCACACCGCCTGCGTCGCCAGGCCAGGGACGGATCAGTGGAATGTTGTTGAGGTTGACCTCATCACCTTCAAAGACCTGCTGCCTGCATGGAGGTAACAGATCTCGGTCCGGTCTCGCTTTCACCAGGTCCCAGAACACCCGGGCAAATTTCTTGGTTTCCCCTAACCCCTTGGGTGGGCGCGGCTGCTGGAGCAACGCCAAGCGCTCGCCTAGATCCTCCAGTTGCTCTGGATGATCGAGGCCCATGCTCCAGACAACACGCTCGACGGTGCCGAGCAGGTTGACGGCGACCGGCATGGAAGATCCGATCACGTTCTCGAACAACAGCCCGGGCCCTCCGCTGGCCAGAACGCGATCGGCGATGGCCGCCAACTCGAGATCGGGATCCACTGGCGCCGTGATTCGCTTCAGTTGACCCCGCTCCTCCAACAGTTGAATGAAGGCGCGCAGATCCCTGGTGCCGGGACCGGGGCGGAACAGAGCCATCTGGAAGCCACCTCAGCGGGCGTGATCTCGGTACTGTGACGCACGCTGACGGTGAGTGTGGCCATGCAGGTTTCCTATTTTCATGCGGCAGCAGATGTTCCCGACACTGTCGGTACCGCTGATGGTCCTGACGCAGCGGTCGTGATCGATGTTCTGCGCGCCACGACCACGATTGCCTGGGCGCTGCACAACGGTGCCGAGGCGGTGCAGGCTTTTGCGGATCTTGATGAACTGCGTTCCCAGGCGCAGCAGTGGCCTGAATCCTCTCGTTTGCTCTTAGGGGAGCGCGGCGGTTGCATGCTCGATGGATTTGACCTGGGTAACTCCCCCATAGCGGTGACTCCCGAGGTGGTGCGAGGCAAAAGATTGCTGATGAGCACCACCAACGGCACCCGCGCTTTGCAGCGGGTCCGTGACGTCGCTTGCCTCGTTACAGCAGCATTACCCAATCGACGTGCGGTGGCAGAGCGGCTGCTGGTAGGGAAATACCAGCGGATTTTGATCCTGGGCAGTGGCTGGGAAGGGACCTATTCCTTGGAGGATTCTTTGGCTGCTGGAGCGATTGGAGAGCTGCTCGTATCGGCTGGCGCATCGGCGGCAAATGATGAACTCCAGGCTGCACTGGCCCTCTGGAGTCAGTGGCGGCATGACCCAGAAGCCTGCCTTCGTGTCGCTTCACATGGTCAACGGCTGATCGGAATCGGCAACCACGATGCCGATTTCAGCTGCTGCGCCGGGTTGGATCAGATTCAGGTCGTACCGACCCAGGTTGAACCCGGTGTTTTACGAGCCGTTCCTGTGTAAAGCGCGGAGCACTCGTCAGCCATACCATTTCATCGACTGAACTCTGATCTCCGTGCGTGATTTCCTGGCTGCTGCCGTGCAACTCACCAGCAGTTCCGACCCGGAGAGCAACTTCAGTGCTGCCGAGGAACAGATCGACCTTGCTGCACGAAGGGGAGCCGAGTTGATCGGACTTCCCGAGAATTTTGCATTTCTCGGTGAGGATTCACGGCGACTGGAACTGGCGCCGGCTCTTGCAGATCAGGCATCCAGTTTTCTGGTCACCATGGCGCGTCGTTATCAGGTGGTGATTTTGGGGGGCGGTTTCCCTGTCCCCGTCGGTGACGGTGCACACACCTACCAACGCGCCCAGCTGGTGGGTCGCGATGGTCAGATTCTTGCCAGTTACGACAAGATTCATCTGTTTGATGTCGACCTGGCCGACGGTAGTTCCTATAGAGAGTCAGCCTCTTTCAGCCAGGGAACGACGCCTCCGCCCGTTGTGGATGTGCCTGGACTTTGTCGGGTGGGGCTGTCGATTTGCTACGACGTGCGCTTCCCTGAGCTCTACCGAAATCTGATCGGAGCAGGAGCTGAGTTGCTGATGATTCCCGCCGCTTTCACGGCCTTCACGGGTAAGGACCACTGGCAGGTGCTCCTGCAGGCTCGTGCGATCGAAAACACCTCTTATGTGCTCGCCCCTGCGCAGACAGGTGTCTACGCAGGACGTCGTCAGAACCACGGGCATTCCATGGTCATTGACCCCTGGGGAACTGTGCTGGCCGATGCCGGGGTCAGCACGGGTGCAGCCGTTGCCCCTATTGATCTGGATCATCTCGAGCGCATCCGCACTCAGATGCCTTGCCTTAAGCACCGCAGAACCACACTGTTCTGAATCTGATGCCTCGGCTCCCTCGTCGTTTTAGTGCCCTGCTGGTTGCCCTCGTCCTGCAGAGCGCAGGCTTGCTGATGGCGTTGCCTGCTCGTGCCGCCAGTGCCCTTGCGGCCTGGTCGCTGGGAAGTGATGGTGTTTTGCAATTGCGCACGGCTACAGGTGCGCGGCTCGAGGCCTTTTTTGAAGCCGGGGAAGGTGGTCGTGGACCGAGGGTCTGGATCGATTTCCCCGGTGAGCTGAGCCGCGCCCGCAAGCTTCGAGGTTCCGGACCCGTCCGCGAGGTTCGACTGGGCAAGCCCAACCCTGGTGCCACGCGTCTAGTGATCGAGTTCAATCCCGGCGTGGAACTCGACCCTGGTCAGTTGCGTCTGATCGGTACCTCGCCGGATCGCTGGAAGTTGATGTTTGAGGGGCTGGCCACCACAGGCTTGCGCACGTTCGGGGAAGGCGATCTCAATCGGGCGAGTTCTGGTCGCTGGGGCGGCGTTCGCATCAAGCCCACGCGGACTCCGGTTAATGCAGCGGGGCTGCCAACTGTTGCTCGCGGTCGTTACCGCGTCGTGATCGATCCAGGTCATGGGGGGCCTGACCCCGGTGCGGTGGGCATCAGGGGGATTCGCGAGTCGGAAATTGTTCTCGATATTTCTCTTCAGGTGGCTCGATTGCTTGAGGCCAAGGGTGTTCAGGTCACCCTGACCCGCACAGCAGAGGTTGATGTTGATCTGCCGCCGAGGGTTTCGCTTGCCAACCGACTGGGTGCAACTGCGTTTGTGAGCATTCATGCCAATGCCATCAGCATGTCCCGTCCGGAAGTGAACGGCATTGAAACCTTCTATTTTTCCGATCCCCGCTCTGCTCGGCTGGCCGCTCATATTCAGCAGCAGGTGCTGAATGTGTCTCCCGGAAGCCCCAATCGCGGCGTTCGTCGCGGACGTTTTTTCGTGATTCGCCGCACCACCATGCCTTCAGTGTTGGTCGAAACAGGCTTTGTCACGGGCAGTCTCGACTCCCCAAGGCTGGCTACCGCATCGCATCGCCGTCGGCTCTCTTTGGCCATTGCCGCCGGCATTCTTGAGTATCTGCAGGGCGTGCGATGACCATCCGCCTTGGCATGTTTGACAGCGGTCTGGGGGGACTCACGGTTCTGCGTCGGGTTTTGGAACGCCACGGATCCCTTCAGGTGATCTATCTCGGCGACACGGCCCGTGTTCCCTATGGCAGTCGCTCCGCGGCTGAAATTCGCACCATTGCCTCAGAAGTGGTGAGTTGGCTGAGCCAGCATCAGATCTCAACGGTGGTGATGGCCTGCAACACCACCAATGCCCTGGCTAGAGATGTTGCCGAAGGTCAAGCTGGTGTCCCTGTGGTTGGCCTGATTGGCGCAGCTGCGGCGATGGTGCGGGAAAGCCGTGTCGGAGTCTTAGCAACACCAGCAACCGTCGCATCGGGGGCCTACAGGGAAAGCATCGAGGCTTTACATCCTGGGACGCTGGTGGTGCAGCAGGCTTGTCCTGAGTTTGTCCCCTTGATTGAAACCGGAGATCTGCGTTCCGACGCCCTGCGCAATGCCGCAACCCGCTACCTGCAACCCCTGATGGAGGCTTCAGTGGAGTCTGTGGTTCTTGGCTGTACTCACTATCCCCTGTTGGTGCCGCTGCTCAATAACCTCTTGCCGCAATCCATCCGGCTGATCGATCCCGCCATGGCCGTGGCCGGTCAGCTTGATGCCTTGCTGGGGAAGCCAGTGCCTGGAGGCCTGGATCAGCCCCTCGATATGGGGGCAACCCGCATCTGTGTGACGGCTGACGCCGAAGGATTTGCTGACCGTGCCACGCCCTGGCTGGGACAACGGCCACGGGTTGAGCTGGTGCAACTGCAGTGTCAGGTCGGCGCCTTCTAGGATCAGCTCACTGAGAGGATTCATGACCACCGTCACCGATTTGCTGGAGCCGGTCGAGGCGGATTTAGAGATCCTGCTCAGCGATCTTCGCAATCTGATCGGAGCGGGTCATCCGATTCTTCAGGCCGCTGCCGAGCATCTGTTCAGTGCAGGTGGCAAGCGTCTGCGGCCCGGCATTGTTTTGTTGGTTTCAAGAGCTCTCGCCAGCGATGGTGGTCTCACCTCCCGGCACCGCCGGTTGGCTGAGATCACCGAGATGATTCATACCGCTTCGCTGGTTCACGACGACGTGGTGGATGAGGCAGCAACCCGGCGTGGGGTTGAAACCGTCCATAGTCGCTTCAATCATCGTGTGGCTGTTTTGGCAGGTGATTTCCTGTTTGCCCAGGCCAGTTGGCACCTTGCCAACCTCGACAACCTCGATGTAGTGAAACTGCTCAGTCGCGTGATTATGGATCTCGCTGACGGGGAGGTGAAGCAGGGTTTATTCCGATACGACACAGGACAAACCTTCGAGACGTACCTGGAAAAGAGTTACTGCAAGACAGCTTCTCTGGTTGCTAACAGTGCCCGTGCAGCAGGCGTTCTCAGCGGCTGTACCGAACCTCAGCTGGAATCTCTCTATCGCTACGGACGTCAGTTGGGTTTGGCCTTCCAAGTGGTGGATGACATTCTTGATTTCACGGCCAGTGATCAGCAACTGGGCAAGCCTGCTGCCAGCGATCTATCGAGTGGTTATCTCACCGCACCTGCGTTGTATGCACTGGAGCGGAACCCAGCCATGGGTGTTCTGATCGAACGCGAATTCAGTAATGACGGAGATCTCGACGAAGCTCTCGGCATGGTGCGTGAGTCGGATGCCATTGCCCGTACCCGTCAACTGGCTGAAACTTTCGCCCAGGAGTCTCGCGAAGCACTCACCTGGCTTCCCGACTCCCCCTATCGCACGGCCTTGTTGGAGCTCCCCGATTTCGTGCTTAGTCGGCTTTACTGATCAATGACTCAAGGCAACGCTGGGCCTCGCTGAGCTGGCTGATCGCAAATAGTCGACCAGCATGCACCAGTTTTTGGGCTCCAGGATCTAGCCGGTACGCTTCTTCAGTCTTTCTGAGCAGGCGCCAAACCAGACAACCAGCGGCCAAGGCAGATTCGCATCCGGCTTTGGAGTCTTCAAATGCCCAGCAGTCTTGGGGGCTGACCTTCAGCCGTTCCGCTCCCATCAGGAAAGGATCCGGAGCTGGTTTGCCGGCTTTCAGCCCTGGTTCATCGCCGCAAATCATCAGCTGTAAGCGATTCACCCAGGGGTGGTTGCCAATCTTGCGTTGCACTGACTTTCGGTCACTGCTGGTGACCAGAGCCGTCGCAATGCCAAGGCGGCCGGCTGTTTGTACCAGCGATTCCGCTCCCTCGATGGCTTTGGCTTCAGGTAGAAGTTGTTCTGCGATCGGCTGCCTGATGGCAAGCAGTTGTTCCGGTGTGATCGATCGATCGATCCAGGAACACACGAGCCTGGCGTTGTCCAGCCGCCGGCGACCCTGCAGTTTGATCAGCTGGTCCGTTGCAAGACTGGTTCCGAACTGTTGTGCTGCCTGTTGCCAGGCGCGCGAATGAAGCGGCTCGGTGTCCAGCAACAGGCCGTCTAGATCAAACAGGCAGGCCTTGGGTTGGGTGGTGAGCTGATTACTCAGTGGGAACAGGGCTGATGTGGGCATCCAGTCCAGACATGGCTACTGCTTGTACCTCAACCATTCTGATCGGGGCTTGCGTTGATTGCCCACTCACCGTGGACCGCGCTTAAGGCGACGAGAGCATTCGGTCGTTCGCAACAGTTCCGACCTACAGAGTTCTGATCACCATGACTTGGGCGGGCATCGTTTCCAGCTTCCGGTTTGTGTGTTTTCTAGGTGTTTAATTGCCAAGCAGATGTTTAACCAGTGCACATCAAGGATCAACTTTCGCTTTTTGCGTGCTGCAATCATGGAAAGTTCTCTGCGTCGATAAAACTCGATATCACCAATTTCTTCCATCAGAATATGTTTCTCTCTTTCGTAGAAGTCAATGGCTTCCACTGCAGGAATGTCGTCAATAAGGTCTGAAAAGATTGTCATTTTGATGTCCGAATGGGACCTTTTCGGTCTATGCCCAATCCTTGTCTCTTGGAAGATAGGATCACCGCCCTGAAAGGTTCGGTTTCAGGCCCCCTTGCTTGAAAGCCTTGATCACCAGCTCGGCTGAAAACGCTTCCAGTTGATTTCTGCAGGGGTTGTTGCCTGAATACCTCCTCGAATCGGTTGGGTTGGCTCTAGCACCTGGGTTGACGCTCAGAAAAAAGGGTGATTATGAACGGGAAAGGAATGCTGAAAAAGATCAATGACGCGTGAGTAATTCCCGGACCTTCAGGCAACGGTTGAAGGACAAGCTGGCATTACCCGCAGCAGAGCCATGGCTTTGAGCCAGTTCGTTGGTGCTGCGCTGTGATAGTGCAGCATGCGATTGACTTTGATCCGAAGTCTCTGATCGACTTCCAGCCAGAAATGCGGTAGCTGGTCGATGATCACCCAAGAGGGCGAAGGGTTGAGCCGTCAGCCAATGCGATAATTAACCGGACAAACATCATTTAAATCTAAGGTTAGATCTTGTTGACTTTCGACCCTGTGGATGTCGTAGTCATTGGTGCAGGAGGCGACATCGGCAGTCTCTTGACCACCTACCACCTTCAGCACGAGGTCCTTCCGCCGACAGAGCGCTTTCAGCTCGTTACAAACGACCACGACAAGAGAGATAGCACCCTGTATGGGCTTCGGATCGATCTGCTTGATGCCTTTGAAGAACGGGCTCCCGACATCGATGGCGCACAGCGGCCCGAGGACGTCGTCGGCGATGTGATTGTGGTCGTCGGGGGAGAGACGGTCACGAAGAAGACAACCAATCGAGATGAATTTGCTCGGACGAACTTGAATGTCTTGCTGAATACGCCGAGGCGCTTGCAAAAACGGGGCAGGGCTAAAGCTGACCCCCACTCCCTCTTGCGAATCCTGCCCAGATTGTTGCGGACTGACTAGCTGTCATCACAAGAGACAGCCATCTGCCTTCGAAACGGTTTGATCCAAGGACCTGTCTGAATGCGCCGTGGCAACTATCTTTTGCCCTAGGCGCAACAGAGAAACCCCTGATGACGAGCGAGAAATCCACCATCGAGAGCGTGCTAGACGAGCAGCGCGTTTTCGAGCCGTCTCTCGACTTCTCCCGTTCCGCTCGCATCAGCGGACTAGAAACTTACAGAGCGATGGCGGACGCCGCCCGTCAGGACCCTGAAGCGTTCTGGGGAGATGCAGCCCGCAAGGAACTCTCCTGGTTCACGCCTTTCGATGCCGTTCTGGATTGGTCGGAGGCGCCTTTTGCTCGCTGGTTTGAAGGCGGTACCACCAACATCTCCCACAACTGTCTGGATCGACATCTTCAGAGCGAGAAGGCCAACAAAACTGCACTGATCTGGGAAGGAGAGCCAGGTGACGTTCGACGGTTCACTTACCGCGAACTGCATGCCGAGGTCTGTAAAGCCGCCAATGCCCTCAAAGCAATGGGAATCGGCAAGGGCGACCTCGTGGCGCTGTACATGCCGATGGTGCCTGAGGCGGCAATCGCCATGCTCGCCTGTGCCCGCATCGGTGCACCCCATTCCGTGGTGTTCGGCGGCTTTTCAGCTGAAGCACTTCGCGATCGTCTGATCGACGGTGAAGCCAAGGCTGTCGTGACTGCCGATGGAGGCTTTCGCAAGGACAAGCCCGTTTCGCTGAAGCCTGCTGTTGATGCTGCTCTTGCCGGCGATAGTTGCCCAACTGTGAAGTCTGTTCTGGTGGTGCAGCGCACCAAGCAGTCGGTGGAGATGACCGAAGGTCGTGATCAGTGGTGGCATGAACTAGTCGAGGCCCAGAGCACCGATTGCCCCGCGGAACCGATGGCCAGTGAAGACCGTCTTTTCGTCTTGTATACCTCTGGCTCCACCGGCAAACCCAAAGGTGTTGTACATAGCACTGCGGGATACAACCTCTGGGCCCATCTCACATTCCAATGGATCTTCGACATTCGCGACGATGACGTCTACTGGTGCACGGCGGATGTGGGCTGGATCACCGGACACAGTTATATCGTTTACGGTCCGCTTTCCAATGGTGCCACCACGGTGATGTATGAGGGGGCACCGCGTCCCTCCAACCCCGGGGCGTTCTGGGAGTTGATTCAAAAGCACGGCATCACGATCTTCTACACCGCTCCTACGGCGATCCGCGCATTCATGAAAAACGGGCGTGAAGTGCCCGATCAGTACGACATGAGCAGTCTTCGTCTGCTGGGTACTGTGGGCGAACCGATCAATCCCGAAGCCTGGATGTGGTATCGGGATGTGATCGGCTCCGGTCGTTGCCCGATTATCGATACCTGGTGGCAGACCGAGACCGGTGGCGTGATGATCAGTCCCCTCCCGGGTGCGACTCCTACCAAGCCCGGTTCAGCGACGTTGCCGTTGCCGGGCATTGAAGCCGACGTTGTGGATGCAGATGGCAACGCGGTTGGAGCCGATGAAGGGGGATACCTTGTGGTCCGTCGTCCCTGGCCGGGGATGATGCGCACCGTGCATGGCAATCCTCAGCGCTTCCGTGAAAGTTACTGGGAGCACATTCGTCCCTCTGACGGTAGTCACATCTATTTCGCCGGTGATGGCGCTCGTCGAGACGCCGATGGCTACTTCTGGGTGATGGGTCGTGTTGATGACGTCATCAATGTTTCCGGTCACCGCCTCGGCACCATGGAGATCGAGTCTGCTTTGGTCAGTCATCCGGCCGTGGCGGAGGCTGCGGTCGTGGGTCGTCCTGATGATCTGAAAGGGGAAGGCATCGTCGCGTTTGTCACCCTCGAGGCGGGACGTGAGCCAGCTGATTCGCTGATTGCAGAACTGCGGGCCCACGTCGGCAAGGAGATCGGCCCGATTGCAAGGCCCGATGAGATCCGCTGCAGCGATGCTCTGCCCAAGACCCGCAGCGGCAAGATCATGCGCCGGATCCTCCGCGCCCTCGCCGCTGGCCAGGAAGTTACCGGTGACACCAGCACCCTGGAGGATCGCTCGGTGCTGGACAAGCTGCGTGCCTGACCCCGCTCTTCCTCTGCGGAGAGGGACAATCGATTGAGGTCGGGAGCTTTGAAAGCTCCCAAACTCTCCTGCCGTTCACCAGTCCCTCACCAGATCGCAGGGCATGGTCAATTCAGCAGGGTTCAACAGTGATGAAACGCAAGCCCAACGTCAGCTACCGCTACCACCACATGGGCGTTCCCATCTCGGAGCAACGCCCTGGTGAGCACTACAGCTCAACCTTTCGGATTTACAAATCCGGTGGGGAGGATTCCGGATTCAGTTTCATCGCTTTGCCCCCGGCAGCTGCCTGCACCCACTGATTCAGTCCACCCCGCATGTGGCATTTCAGGTGGATGATCTGGAAGCCGCAGTGGCTGATGAGCTCCTGCTTCTCGGGCCCTATGAACCGTTCAGCGGCTTCTGGGTGGCCATCATCGAAGACCAAGGTGTTCCGATTGAGCTGATCGAGACGACACTCAGCGACGAAGAGGTCTTTGGAGAACCCAAGGCCAATTCAGTGATCTACCCGGAGGAGACGGTGCCACTCAGCGCCCATGAGGTGATCAGGTCCTGAAGCCGGTTCACCTGCTGCTGCCGGTCACTGCCCTCGGCCCAGTCGCCCAGAAACTGTCTGCGTAGGCCGGCACTGGCGGGGGTGAGGTGATCTCCAGGCAACCTGAGCAGCTCGCTCTGGTCTCCCTGGCGGCTCTGCAGAGCGGTGATCAGGTCGAGGCTCTGGTCGATCTGGTCTCTGTTGAATCGCACCACCTGGTTGCGGGGCTGAAGGTATTGACGCTTGATCAGTCGCAGAGTTTCCTTGGGGCTCGGGCTGAATTCAGTGTTCACCCCCAAGCTTGGAGCCACCACGCCGAGCAGGGGAATCGACTGATCTGCGGTGAAGTTGTTGAAGCTGAGCGCCACAAGGCCACTGCAGTTCCGCCCTCCATCGGGAGCCAGCAGATGCAGTTTGCAACCCAAGCTGTGGCCGAGACGCAGAGGTGGTGGAAGATATCCCATCCGGTCTTGCAGTCGGGTCCGACAAGCGCGCATGGCACTCCAGGCCTCACGTGCCTGGAGCTGGTGGTCGAAACCAGGCACATAGCTCCAGGCATGCACAGCAACTCCGCGGGCAGCTAGTCCTTCCAGCAGGCGTCGGTAGCTGATCTGAGGGGTTGCCGCCAGATAACTGCCACCCACAAATTCAACCAGTCCCCTTGGCTGGCGCGGACACAGGGTCCAGCAGTCACGGAAGCGAACCCAGCTGCTCATTTGCTGGGTTGCAGCGAACGAAGCACCTGCATCGCCTCGCGGACATGGGCTGGGCCATCGAGCAGGTTGTTGAACACGTGCTGGATTACACCCTGGCCGTCAATCACATAGGTGACGCGCGATGGCAGCAAACCGAAAGTCTTGGGGACGCCGAAGGCTCTGCGCAGACGTTGATCACTGTCACTCAGAAGCGGAAACGGAAGCTGATGACGTTCGGCGAAACGGCGATGGCTGACCAGATCGTCACCGCTGACACCCCAGACCTGAGCGCCGAGCTGTTGAAGCTCCTGGTGGGAATCACGGAAACCGCAGGCTTCCGCGGTGCAGCCTGGGGTTTCGTCCTTGGGGTAGAAAAACAGCACCAGGGGGGTGCCGTTGCGCTCGGCGATGGCGCAGCTGTTGCCTTCCTGGTCCTCCAAGTTGATGGACGGAACGCTGTCACCAACGGTGAGGGCCATGAAGAGGAGTCGAATTGGTGGCGAAACGTTAGGAAGCGCGGATGAAGGACGGAGAATGGTTCGATCCAGGAGGGAGGACAGCGCGTGGAGAACTCATCAGTACCCGGTCAGCTCGATCTGCTGTCGTTGAGCGGTGGCCAACCATCTCCGTCCCCACCACCTCAATCCCCACCTCAATCTTTTTCGCAATCTCCGCAGCAATCGCTGGAGCGTCCTTTAACCAGTCCGTCGCCGCAGTCAGGAGCTGATCGTCAGGCTGCAGCACGCACGCTGTTGATTGTTGACACCGAGACCACAGGATTGGATCCGCAGTTGGATCACTGCCTTGAGGTTGGCGTGATTCTTTTCGATGTGTCCAGTCGCCAGGTGCTGGCGCAGCAATCGTTTCTGTTGCCTGTGGAGTCCAATGCCGCGGAAGCGATCAATCGCATTCCAGCCTCCGCCACCAACCTGCCCCAGCCCTGGCGTCCTGCCCTCGGCTATCTCCAGTCGCTGCTGGATGCCGCCGATGTGCTCGTGGCGCACAACGCAGCCTTCGATCGCCAGTGGTTCGGCCGAGGTCACCTGCCGGCAACCGATAAGCGCTGGCTCTGCAGCATGGAGGACATGCGCTGGCCACCGGAACGCCAGCTCAGGTCCAGGCCTTCGGTGCGTGATCTGGCACTGGCCTATGAAATCCCTGTCTGGGCTGCCCATCGTGCCCTGACCGATTGCATCTACCTGGCTGAGGTCTTCCGGCGATGTGAAGACCTTGAACAGTTGATCGAGCATGGACTGGAGCCGCGTCAGCTGATGCGTGCCCAGGTGTCTTACGACAACCGTCATCTCGCCCGGGATGCCGGTTTCCGCTGGAACGAGCCGGTGAAAGGAGCTTGGGCCAGGCGCCTGTCGGCGAGGGAGGCCTCCAATCTCGACTTTCCCGTTGTGCCTGTTGAGCCTTCATTGCGCCTGGCGTCCTGATTTGCTTCATCAGTCCGAAACCTCGCGGAGGGTTTGCCCGAGCTTGAGATCTGACAGCCAGGCTGATGTGATGGATCTTCCCAGGCATCCGCCTTCCATTCGTTCTCGCCTGCAGCGCTGGCAGCAGGTACGGACTTGGGCGCGCCTGATTCGCGAGGCAGAATGCCTCTGGCATGTGGATGTACGCGAACTCAAGCGACTCGGTGCACTGGAGCTCTCGCACTTACTGGAGGAGGTCCCGTCCTGTCAGCGGTCGCGGGTGAATCGATGGCTGACGCGTTACTCGGCATCGACGCGGTTGCCTTCAGGTGCGTCCACCCATAAGCCTTGATTCACTGTTCAAACGCACTTAAGCGCTCACGAACAGCGCTCATGAACGCTGCCTGGACCTGCAATCCGCTAGGGGTAGGTCGATTCCGTCCAGGCCACCCATGAGCTTTGCCAGGCAAGCTCTCATCCTGTTCTTCCTGCTCGCTGTGGGATCCGGTGTCTCCGCCTCCTCCGATTCGTCTCTGACCGCAGTTGGCGTCGCACTCCCCTCCAGGCTCTATCGAAACTGGTTTGCACAGATCACTGGTTCAGGCGGTCCTGAGGTCAGCTTTCGACCCGTTAGCTCAGCCGAGGCTCAATGGGCCCTGATCAGGCAGGCCGTTGATTTCGCAGTGTCCGATGCCCCGTTGCAGCCCAGGGACCTGGCCAAGGTGAGGCGTGGTGTGGTTCAGATTCCCATCGCTGCAGAAGCCATCACTTTTGGATACAACCAGCCAGGCTGCGATCTGAAGCTGACCCAACAGCAGGCAGTCCAGGTGGCCAGTGGCAGGATCACCGACTGGAAGCAGCTCGGCTGCAAGCCTGGTGCTCTGACCTGGGTGCATCGATCAGATGCCTCTGGCACCACCGAGGCCTTCTCTCAGTCGATGCAGGCTTTTTCCTCTCAATGGTTGCTAGGGACAGGTCAATCGATTCGCTGGCCAGCAGCCAATGCGATCGCCGCAGAAGGGAACTCCGGTGTTGCCGCTGCCATTGAAAACAGGCGAGGAGCCATCGGCTATCTCGGTGTGTCCCATCTCAGCGGCAGTCTGAGGGCCGCTGCCTTGCAGAATAAAGCTGGAGAATTCCTGCGACCCAGTGTCGTCTCCAGCGCTCAGACCCTCAAGGGCATCGAACTGGATTTCAATCTTGCCGGCAGCAACCCCAACCCTTTGGCCCAGGGTGCCTATCCGATCGTCACGCTGATCTGGGGTCTGGCCTACAGGTCGGGAAACGGCGACAACACGCAGGCGGTCAGAGCGGCTCTTGACTTCATGCTGAGCAGCCAGGCCCAGGGTCAGGTTGCCGAGCTCGGTTTGATTCCCCTTGAGACTGAAATTCTCAGCAAGTCGCGGCCAGTGATTGAACGGATTAGTCAGTAATCGCAGTACTCCTGATCGATCATTGCCAGGTTTGACACCCGTCGATTGGTCATTTTTACCCTGATCTTTCGATACTTTTGAACACTCCTTATTGATTCGATTGCCGGCTCTTCGTCTGGGTAGGTCATGTTGCGCTCCATACACTCGTCGGTAGGGAATCGTCAGTCGGTGCTGTCGAATCTCCTACAGAATCAAAAACACAAAAAGCAAGGCACTGCCTTCTGGACTCCAGTTTTCAAAATCGAAATCGCTTGCACCTCGCCGCGGGAAACGTGGTGCCACTTCACAAAAACAGGTTGTGGCTTGTTGTTAATGGCATGGTGAAGCTCGGGGCGGTTTCTGTGCATGGAGATGAGCTACTGCTGGGGCTGGCTGGTCCCAACGAGACCTTCGGCGAGCCATTGAGCACGGTCCAGGCCTATGAGGCCGTCACCCTTGCCGACTCGGATCTTCTTTGCATGACGATGGGCGAGGTGCGTGAGTCATAGGACCTTGCCAATGATCTGCTGGGAGCGGTTGTGCTTCGTCATCGGCAGTCGGAGTACCTGCTCTCGCTACTTGGGCTTCGTCGAGTTGAGGAGCGCGTTAGAGGTTTTCTGGAGTTGCTTGCTCAGGATTATGGCCAGCCTTGTGAGCAGGGACTGCGCCTCAATCTGCGCTTGACTCATCAGGAGATGGCGAGTGCCCTGAGCACCACCCGTGTGACGGTGACTAGGGTCATCGGTCTGCTCAGAGATGAGGGGTGGCTCAAGATCGACGGTCAGCGCCATC
The DNA here is from genome assembly GCF_900473965.1 of Synechococcus sp. UW179A. Classification (NCBI taxonomy): domain Bacteria; kingdom Bacillati; phylum Cyanobacteriota; class Cyanophyceae; order Synechococcales; family Synechococcaceae; genus Synechococcus; species Synechococcus sp. UW179A. Next base: position 44,238 of record NZ_UCNJ01000017.1, read on the forward strand.
TCGTGATCACCCATCTGCCCTGCAAATGAAATGCTCTTGAGTAGAGATATTTAGAATCTTAATTCGGGGTAGTTTTTGTTTGCTTTGAGCGGATTACAGAGAATTCAATAAAAAAAGGCTCCTCAAACGAGGAGCCTTTGTTTTGGATTGAACTTTGACATCGGAGCGGCGGGATTTGAACCCACGACCCCTACTACCCCAAAGTAGTGCGCTACCAAGCTGCGCCACGCCCCGACGGCAGATGCAAGCTATCACAAGGCATTCCCGCTCTTCGTGTGTCGCCGAATGCGTGTTAGCAGTCTTGTTGTGAGCTTGTCACGGCTGTCGCCCGCATACCCCCAAAGTCGCAGTTGTCGGCCCAATTGACGCAGCGATGACAGACTCATTGAGGCAAGCTGCAGCTCTGGCAGTGTTCTCCAGGCTCTTGAGGCGACCGGCAAAGTGGAACGTCGTCTGTTGTCTCCAAGACTCAACGTGCCATCAGCGATCCACTCCGGAATTAGCACCACCAGCACTGCGATCAGGCCGTAAAGCTCCACCAGGCCACTCGGCAGTGGATGTAAACGTCGAGGTGGCTTCGGCTCAGGAATGGTCGGCACGCCGCGCAAGGAGTTCCAGTCGCTCCCAACCTTGCCAGGTCGGTTTAACCAGAGGGGAGGAAGTGGTCAGATCGCCAGGGTTCCCTTCGGCAGAGGAGCGTTCACCTGTGCAGAAGGGGCAGGGGATGGATCGCGCCATAGAAATGGACGCTCCTGATCTGGCCTGGGTTTCAAGGAGAAGGCTAGGGCGAAGACCAGGACTACCGTCAGTGCGATGACGGCAATCACCACCCTGTCGGGAAGTGAGTCATTCATGTCTGCAGCTGGATCGGACTGTTCTCACCACGCAAGACGCAGTGACTGATGCTCCAGTCGTAATGGCTCCAGACTTGACTGGGCAAGAGGTAGTTGGCTGATTCAAAGTCGCCGAGACTTATCCCTGTGGGCATGGCCGAGCAGTAGGGCCTGCTGCCGGGACGTGCCAGATATTGCTGGTGGTAACTCTCGGCGAAATGGAAGGTACGGTCAGCTGAGATTTCGGTGGTGATGCTGTTCCGTTCGGCCTGAGTCAGGGCCTGTTGATACCAGTCGCGACTGGTCAGGGCCAGTTGCATCTGCCTGGGGGTGGTGGTGTAGATCGCCGATCGGTACTGGCTGCCCTGGTCATTGCCCTGACGGTCCCCCTGCGTAGGGTCATGACATTCCCAGAACAGCTTGAGCAGATCGCTAACGTCGATGGCTGGGGTGCTGTAGACCACGCGGACCACCTCGGTATGTCCAGTCCGTCCACTGCAGACCTGCTCGTAGCTGGGAGATGGAGTTTGGCCGCCGGCGTACCCAACTGCAGTGGATACAACACCCGGCAGACGCCAAAAACCCTTTTCTGCACCCCAGAAGCATCCGCAGCCAAAAACAATTTCCTCCTGGTCTTCCATCAGCGGCGCCTTGAGTGGCGTGCCGAGAACAACGTGACGTTCGTCGTTGTTTCCGTCTGATTGTCCTTGCTGAGAACCCGTGAGCCAGTTGGGCAGCATCACATTTTTGTCTGTTTTGCAACCCTAGGCAGATGTCATCGGATCCAGGCGGATGTGATTGAGCAGTGTGGTGACGAAGGCGAACAGTAGAAACGGAACGCTGAGCACAAGAATCAAACCGACTCCCACCAGGGCGAACACCGGTCGTGAAGACCCCATGAGGGCTAAGCCTGCGGCAAGACTCACAAAGATCACGGCCATCCAGGCCAAGATCTGTCCGTAGATATCCCCGAACGTCAGGGTGCAGCGGACCAACAAAGGGGTACCTGACGTCATGGTTCGGCAGCAGAGCCTCTAGCTAAGCCGAGGCAAGAGGGTTTGTCGCCCGTAAGTTGCGCAACCTTTGCGTCAGGCCACCGATTCCAGCCGTTCTGCCGCCTGTTCCCGTTCCCAAAGACTGCGGTAAAGGCCCTGTTGCCTGATCAGATCGGAGTGGTGTCCCTGTTGCACCAAGCGGCCATGATCCAGCACCAGGATCCTGTCGCATGCCGCCGCTGCCGACAGTTGATGGCTGATCATCACAATCGTGCGCTGCGTTTGGCGTCGCACAGAGGCGAGAATTTCGGCTGCGGTGTTGTTGTCAACGCTGGCAAGTGCGTCATCCAGGACCAGTACAGGAGCCTTGAGCAGCAAAGCCCTGCCAAGGGCGGTCCGCTGCCTCTGGCCTCCACTGAGGGTGATCCCTCGTTCACCGACAAGGGTGTTCATCCCATCGGGAAATCCGCGCACGTCTCCAAGCAAGCGGGCCTGTTCAGCCGCTGCCTCAACCCGGTCCATGTCGGCTTCTGGTTCGCCGTAGCGCAGGTTGTCCGCAAGGCTGCTTGTGAACAGGTAGCCCTCCTGGGGAACCAGAGCGATCTGTTCGCGTAGGTCGTCCAGGCTCAGATTGGTGAGGTCATGCCCATCAAGAAACAATTGATTGTCTGGCACTTCCACCATGCGACCCAGAGCGCGGGCCAGGGTGGTCTTGCCACAACCGACTGGACCGACAACGGCTACCAGTTCGCCCGAGCGAATTTGGAAACTCAGGCCATTCAGCGTGTCGCAATCGGATCCGTCGTAGCGGATGTGCAGGTTGCGAGCTTCCAGCTCTCCGCGCACCGGTAGTTCCAGATGCTCCGGTTTGTTCGGATCGCTGATCAGCGGTCTGCGCGACAACAGTTCCTCGACGCGTTCCAGGCTGACCTGTCCGGTTTGGAAGGTGTTTAGCGTGAAACCAAGCAGAGCGGTGGGAAACACCAGTTGCCCCACGTAAAAGATCAGGGCGACCATGCTGCCGATCGACAGGGAGCCCTGCTGGAGCTGGCTGCTTCCGAGTGCCAGCAGCAGCAACAAGGAGATCGATGAGATCCCTTCCAGTAGGGGGAAGAGGGTGCTGCGCGTGCGTGCCAGCTGGATGGCCGTATCGCGGTATCCGCGATTACGAGAACTGAACGCATTCAGCTCCTGTTGTTCCTGGCTGTAGATCTTGATGGCTGCGATGCCTGAAAGGTCCTCTTGGATCAGCTCACTAAGACCTGCAAGAGCTTCCTGCTGGCGCCTTTGTTCTCGCATCATGCGGCCTCCGAACAGGCGAACGGCGCCGAGCATCACCGGATAGGGGGAGATCGCAGCAATGGTGAGACCGGGATCAATCGCCAGCATGGCCGGCAGCGTGAAGGCGTAGGCGAGAACGGTGTTCGTCAGACTCAGCACTGCAAAACCCAGCAGCCGCCTCACGTTCTCGACATCGCTTGTGGCACGGCTGATCACCTCACCGCTGCCCATTTGCTGCACCCATCCAGGCTCCTGCTGCAGCATCTGATCAAACAGCTTTTGACGAAGTTCAACTTCCACTTGGCGCCCGACTCCGAAGACCAGCTGGCGCGAAATGAGCCTTGCTATTCCCATGCTCGTAGCGAGCAGCACAATCCAGCCCGCCTGAGCAAGCACATCGGAGAAGGCGAAACCTTCCTGAAGGTCATCGATCACCCGTCGAATCTCGAGGGGGATGGTGACGCTGAGCATATTCACCACGACCAGAGCGATCGCACCCATCAGCACCGTGCGTCGATGGGGTTTCAGGTAGCGGCCGATCAGATCGAGGCGGAAAGCGGCCATCGCGAACCCTGAACAACAAACAACCTAGGCATTGAGCTAATCCTTAGGAGAGGATCAAGACGTTGGAACGGTTGAGATTGGCGTCGAACTGGCCATCGCATCCTTTTTAAGGGATAGTGTTGATGTCCCCATCACCCGGCCCGGAGTGCATCTGCACCCGGGCTTTTTTCTGTTCGTCGATCCCCAGGCTCAAGGCCTCTCTTTCTCATGGTCTCCCAATCCGTTTCCTGGCCTCAGACACTCGAGCTTCTGCTGAATGGCGGAGTGCTCGTTCCTGACCAGGCAGCAGCATTGATGAGGGCCTGGCTCTCCGAGGAGCTCACGCCTGTGCAGACAGGGGCTTTTTTGGCTGCCATACGGGCACGTGGTGTCAATGGCGGCGAACTCGGTGCCATGGCGGCTGTGTTGCGTGCAGCTTGTCCTTTGCCAGGGGCACGCCCGGAACTGCTGATGGTGGATACCTGCGGCACTGGGGGTGACGGGGCGGACACCTTCAACATCTCCACCGCCGTGGCTTTCACAGCCGCAGCCTGCGGCGCCCATGTGGCCAAGCATGGCAATCGAAGCGCCAGCGGCAAGGTCGGCTCAGCGGATGTGCTCGAAGGCCTCGGCTTGTATCTGCAGGCACCTGCTGTTCAGGTGGTGGAGGCTCTCTCTCAGGCAGGAGTGACTTTCTTGTTCGCGCCGGCATGGCATCCGGCTCTGGTGAACCTGGCGCCACTTCGCCGCAGTCTTGGCGTGCGCACTGTGTTCAATCTGTTAGGCCCCCTCGTAAATCCCCTAAGACCCAACGGGCAGGTGCTGGGCGTGGCCACTAAAGACCTCCTGGATCCAATGGCGGAGGCACTGCTGAGTCTTCGCCAGGAAAGGGCCGTCGTGGTGCATGGTTCCGGCGGTCTGGATGAAGCGTCGCTTGCTGGACCCAATTCCCTGCGCATTCTCGAAAAGGGAATGCTGCGTTCAGAATCCATCTCACCAGGAGATCTCGGTCTTCAGGAGGCACCGCTCGAAGCGCTGCGCGGCGGAGATCTTGCATGCAATCAGGCGATCCTGAGTGATTTGCTTCAGGGGAGAGGCACTCAAGCCCAGGCCGAAGTGGTTGCCTTCAACTGCGCTCTGGTGCTTTGGGTGGCTGGTGTGGAGACAGATCTGAAGTCCGGTGCCCAGCGAGCACTTTCCGCTCTGCGTGATGGCCTTGCCTGGGAGCGTTTTGAGCAGTTGCGCCTGGGGCTGACCCCCGCCGAGGGAGGATGAGGACTCCAGCGTTGTTGAGGAGATTCGTCAGCTGATGGCTGCTTCATCTAGTGAGTCGGCATGGCTGGTGCTCGCCGATGGCACGGTTTTTTCTGGACTGCCCTGTGGCGCCAGCGGCAGCGTGGTCGGTGAGGTTGTTTTCAACACCGGCATGACCGGGTACCAGGAGGTGATGACCGACCCCAGCTATTCCGGACAGCTGGTCACCTTCACCTACCCGGAGCTGGGAAATACCGGGGTCAATCCCGATGATCAGGAGGCAGATCAGCCGCATGCCCAAGGTCTGATCGCCCGACAGTTGTCACCGGTAGCCAGCAACTGGCGCTCGCGTCAGAGCCTGCAGGACTGGTTGGAGACCCATGACGTTGTCGGCATCAACGGCATCGACACCCGCGCCCTGGTTCGCCATCTGCGTGAAACAGGTGCCATGAACGGGGTGATTAGCTCCGATGGTCGCTCGCCTGCTGAGCTGCTTGAGGTGGTGCGTTCAGCGCCCTCGATGGAAGGCCTGAATCTCGCCGACCGGGTATCGACAACCACTTCCTATGGCTGGAACGCTCCCTGTGCTGTTGATTTCGACCGACGCTTGCAAAGTGGCCGGCCTGAGAGTCCGTACCGCGTTGTCGCGATCGATTTCGGCATTAAGCGCGCCATCCTCGATCGATTGGTCAGTCATGGTTGTGATGTGACAGTCATGCCGGCATCGTCTGACCTGCAGAGCGTGATGGCTTGCAAGCCTGAAGGTGTGTTTCTGTCCAACGGACCGGGTGATCCGGCCGCCGTCAGTGACGGAATTGCTCTGGCCAGCGGTCTGATCCAGCAGCGGGATCTTCCATTGTTCGGTATCTGCCTCGGCCATCAGATTCTCGGACTGGCCCTGGGGGGCACCACCTTCAAACTCGGCTATGGGCATCGCGGTCTGAACCATCCCTGTGGAACCACCGGGCAGGTGGAGATCACGAGTCAAAATCATGGTTTTGCCTTAGATGCGGCGAGTCTTCCTGCCGACAGCATCGAGGTGACTCATCTCAATCTCAATGACCGCACCGTGGCAGCCATGGCCCATCGGCAGCAGCCGCTGTTTGGTGTGCAATATCACCCTGAGGCCAGTCCTGGTCCACACGATGCTGACCATCATTTCGCCCGTTTCGTTTCGCTGATGTCAGATCGACGTTGATGCGTGGTCTGTCTCGAAGAGCATCACTACACTTCGCACGACGACAACGCAACATGGGGGGTCTGGTCTCATCACTGAACTGCAGCGACTGACGGTTTCGCTCCGTGGAGGCTTTGAGCAGAAGGATGGCTGCCTGGTGTTTCACTTCACCGGACAGTTGGATGCCTACTCCGAAAAGCAGTTCATCACTTACGTGATGGATGTTTTGAAGGCCAATGCCTTCCCAGCTGTCTTTGATCTGAGCAAAATCGACTTTCTCGATTCCTCAGGTCTGGGCGCTTTGGTGCAGCTGGCCAAACAATGCAAAGACGCCAAGCGCAGCTTCGTGGTGGTTGGTAATGCCCGTGTCACCCAGACCGTGAAACTGGTCCGACTGGAATCGTTCCTCCATCTGGTGGATGATCTTCAGACGGCTTACACCCAGCTGGCTGCTTGAGCGACTGGATCCGGCAGCAACACTCCCTTCCGGCAGGCTCCACTGATCTCGGCCCCTTGCAGCTCGCCTGGCTCGGGGATGCCGTCTGGGAACTGCATCAGCGTTTGCGGCATTGCCGACAGGCGGGACGATCCAAGGATCTGCACCAGGCAGTGGTGGCTGAGGTTCGTGCCGAGGCCCAGGCAGTTGCTCTCAAGCGGCTTGAGCCTTGGCTCACTGAGGAGGAGAAAGATCTTGTGCGTCGTGGCCGCAATCGTGCCGGCCGTGGCCCACGTGGGGCCGACCCTGCGGCCTATGGAAAGGCCACGGGGTTTGAGACAATGGTTGGCTGGCTCTTTTTGCAGAATCCGACGCGGCTTGCCCAGCTTCTGGATCGACTCGAGGAGACCGAATCCGCCCTGTCATAACCATCGATCCCATGAGCTCCCGTTTTGATCGCCGCCCCGGCCGGCCCTCCCGTGGTGGTGATTCCGCAGGCGGTCGACCGTCTCGTGGCGGGCCTCGTGGTCGTCGTCCAAGAGTGGATGGCAGTCCGACAGGGTCTCGGAGGCGGGAGGCCGAAGACAGTCGCGCTGAGACGCCCTGGCGTGGATCACGTGATGGAGAGTTCCGAGCACGCGGACCGTCCAGGAATGGTGCGTTTCGAGGCGGCCCCAGAGAGGCATCAAGACCTGCTGGCCGGGTCGATCGGCGTGAAGGGGACCGGCGATTTGAACCACGCCGTCAGGGTGCCGGCCGCTTTGACGATCGCCGCTCCGAAGATCGGCGTTTCAGTGAAAAGCGCTTTGATAATCGCCGTGATGGTGACCGTCGTGATGGTGAACGTCGTGGTGAAAACCGGCGTTTTGAAGACAGGCGTTTCGAGGATCGCCGCGAAGGTGATCAGCGCTTTAAGGGGCGTCGTTCTCAAGACAGGCGTTTTGCGGAACGTCGTCCTGGAGGCCGTCGCTTCAGTGATGGCGATTCCCGCAGCCTCGGTCCTGGACGTCCCGAACACCATGACCGTCAGCAGCTTTTAGAACAACCTCGTGGGGAAGCGGCTCCCCATGGGACTGATCCCGTGGCGGATGACTTGCTCTGGGGCCGGCATGCCACACAAGCAGCACTGGAGGCTGGTCGTCCGATCCATCGCATTTGGTGCACCACTGAGATGCGCAGTGCTCCGAAATTCCTGCAGCTTCTCCGGGATGCCAAGGCCTCCGGAGTTCTGGTGGAGGAGGTCACCTGGGCGCGTCTGGCCCAGATGACCGGTGGTGCAGTTCATCAGGGAATTGCTCTGCAGACCGCTGCAGCGGACACCCTGAATCTTCCTGATCTCATCGATGGCTGCGGTGAGCTCAATGAACCTCCACTGCTCCTGGCCCTCGATGGCCTCACCGATCCCCACAATCTGGGTGCGATCGTTCGTTCCGCTGAAGCCTTAGGAGCCCACGGAGTGGTTCTGCCTCAGCGCCGCAGTGCAGGTCTTACAGGATCCGTGGCCAAAGTTGCGGCCGGAGCACTGGAGCATTTGCCTGTCGCGCGGGTTGTCAATCTCAATCGCTCTCTGGAAACCCTCAAGGATGCTGGTTATCGCGTGGTCGGTCTTGCCGAGGAAGGTGATCAGACCCTTGAAGAAGTTGATCTGGAAGGCCCGCTGGTGGTGGTCACCGGTTCCGAGGGGCAGGGACTGTCCATGCTCACCCGTCGGCATTGCGATCAGTTGATTCGTATCCCGTTGCGTGGTGTGACGCCCAGTTTGAACGCTTCCGTTGCGACCGCCCTCTGCCTATATGAGGTGGCACGTCGAGGCTGGATGAAGGGGCTTCAGGGCCAGAACCCCTCTCCACGCATCGTGCGGCCCCAGCTCTCCCCTCCGCCGTCGGAGCCACTGCAGGTTTCAAAGAACGGAGCGCTTGCTGGACCCTCCGCTGACGCATCAACAGCTGAGGCATCACCGGCAGAAACATCACCTGCGGAAGCATCGGATACCACTGGGATGCAGCCATCAGGCGAACCTGAATCTTCTCATTCACCGCTCGAGGAACCAAGGATTGATCTGCAGATTGAACGTCTCCAGCAGACTGCGGACCCACGCTTTGAAGGCAGCATTGATCTCTGAATGCAGTGCGGTGAACTTCAGGGACTCTGAACAGCGATGGTTGGAATCCTTCCGCCAACGGTGAATCAGTGCACAATGACCTTGTCTATATCGCTCCGCCATGGGCCCTCTGAACCGACCGATGCGCTCGCTTGCCAACGGTCTAGGAATGGCTTGGTGGGCCAGGGTTCAGACCCACGGCCCAGATGTCACCTATTGGTTCGGTCCCTTCGTGCGCCGCTCCACCCTGGAGAGGGAGCTGCAGGCATTTCTTAGTGATGTGGCTTCGGAATCGCCTGCTTCACTGGACCATTCCTTCGTGCGTTGTCGTCGTTCCGAACCGTTCACGATCGAATCTGAAGGCTGAGCGCGTTCGATCCGAACACATCTGACTGATAGCGTCTCATCTGCACGCAAATCCTGACCATGGCGATCGCCGAATGGCGTCAGCAACTGGCTAACGGAGAGGTGTCCGCGAGGGAACTCACCGATCATCACTTGGCCAGGATTGATGCGGTTGACCCCAGCGTGCACGCCTTTCTCGAAGTCACGGCAGAGCGTGCGCGAGCCGATGCCGATCGCATTGATGAGGCTCGATGTGCCGGCGAGGATCTGCCTTCACTGGCTGGGATCCCTCTCGGGATTAAGGACAATCTCTGTACCAGGGGAGTGCGCACCACCTGCTCCAGTCGCATGCTTGAGCAGTTTGTGCCTCCTTATGAATCCACGGTGACCGATCGGCTCTGGGCCTCCGGAGCGGTTCTTCTGGGCAAGACCAACCTGGATGAATTCGCCATGGGTGGCTCAACCGAAACCTCCGCATTCGGTGCCACCGCCAATCCCTGGAATCCTGAGCATGTGCCTGGAGGCAGTTCCGGTGGCAGTGCAGCTGCTGTTGCCGCCGGCGAGTGCTTGGCCTCCATCGGCTCCGACACCGGTGGTTCGATTCGTCAGCCCGCATCCTTCTGTGGGGTGGTTGGCCTCAAGCCCACCTACGGGCGTGTCAGTCGCTACGGCCTGGTGGCTTTCGCCAGCTCCCTTGATCAGGTGGGACCCTTCACCTCATCGGTGGCGGATGCCGCCGAACTGCTTCAGGTCATGGCAGGCGCTGATCCTCGCGATTCGACCTGTCTGAATGTCCCAGTACCTGACTACACCTCTGCCCTTGCTACTCCGGTCAAAGGATTGCGAGTCGGTCTGGTTACTGAGTGCTTCGACCAGGACGGATTGGACCCACAAGTGAAAGCGTCGGTGCTGGCCGCAGCAGATCAGCTCAAGGCTCTCGGCGCTGAACTGGTGGATGTGAGCTGCCCTCGCTTCAATGATGGCATCGCCACCTATTACGTGATCGCGCCCTCGGAGGCATCCGCCAATCTCGCCCGCTACGACGGCGTGAAATACGGCTATCGAGCCGAGGATGCAACATCTCTGGCGGCTATGACGGCTAAAAGTCGTGCGCAGGGTTTCGGCAGTGAGGTGCAACGGCGGATTCTGATCGGCACTTATGCCCTTTCAGCCGGTTATGTCGATGCCTACTACAAGAAAGCTCAGCAGGTGAGAACACTGATCCGGCGCGACTTTGATACGGCCTTCCAGTCGGTGGATGTTCTGTTGACACCCACAGCTCCGAGTACCGCGTTCAGGAACGGTGCCCATGCGGATGATCCCCTGGCCATGTACTTAGCGGATCTGCTCACTATTCCGGCTAATCTCGCCGGCCTTCCGGCCATCAGTGTCCCCTGTGGCTTCGATGCAGGCGGTCTACCGATTGGCGTGCAGTTGATTGGCAATGTGCTGGAAGAGCCCCGTCTGTTGCAAGTAGCCCATCAATACGAGCAGGCGGCGGAAGTGATGAAGTCCAGGCCTGAAGCTGGGCTAGTGCCGGCTTGACAACAACGATTCAGTCAGGGCGGCACCGCATCTGGTGTTGCTTGGGTGGCCTATGCACTGCATCTTGCGCATGCGCCTAGGCTGGGTGCATGGCATTCGTCCCCCTTCACAACCACAGCGACTACAGCCTGCTGGATGGAGCTTCTCAGCTGCCTCAGATGGTGGAACGTGCCAAGCAGCTGGGAATGCCTGCTCTGGCTCTCACCGATCACGGGGTGATGTACGGCGCTGTCGAGCTGCTCAAGCTCTGCAAGGGCAGTGGTGTGAAGCCGATCATCGGCAATGAGATGTACGTCATCAATGGTTCGATTGATGACCCACAACCCAAGAAGGAGCGTCGATATCACCTGGTGGTGCTTGCCAAAAATGCCGTCGGGTATCGCAATCTCGTCAAGCTCACCAGCATTAGTCACCTGCGTGGCATGCGTGGCCGAGGAATTTTTTCACGCGCCTGCGTTGATAAGCATCTGCTCGCTCAGTATTCCGAAGGTCTGATTGTTGCCACGGCCTGCCTGGGCGGTGAGATTCCGCAGGCGATTATGCGTGAACGACCTGATGTGGCCCGCGATGTTGCCCGCTGGTATCAGAGCGTTTTCGGTGATGACTTCTACCTAGAGATTCAGGATCACGGGTCTCCAGAAGATCGCATCGTCAATGTGGAGATCGTCAAGATTGCCAGTGAATTGGGCATCAAGGTTGTAGCCACTAACGATGCCCACTACCTCACCCGTAATGATGTGGAGGCCCATGATGCTTTGCTGTGTGTGCTTACAGGCAAGCTGATCAGCGACGAAAAGCGTCTTCGCTACACCGGCACTGAATATCTCAAATCGGAAGAGGAGATGGGACATCTTTTCGCCGATCACCTCGAGCCTGAGGTGGTGCAGGAAGCGATTGCCAACACCGTTGCTGTTGCAGAAAAAGTCGAGGACTACGACATCCTGGGCCGCTATCAGATGCCCCGTTTTCCGATTCCTGATGGCCATACCCCTGTCACCTATCTACGTGAGGTCACCGAGCAGGGCCTGCGTGACCGTCTTGGCCTGACAGCGGCAGACACCATCGAGGAGGTGTACGCCGAGCGGATGGTGCACGAACTCAAGATCATGGAACAGATGGGCTTTCCCACCTATTTCTTGGTTGTCTGGGATTACATCCGTTTTGCCCGCGAACAAAGCATCCCTGTGGGTCCGGGTCGTGGTTCGGCTGCAGGCTCACTGGTGGCCTATGCGCTCGGGATCACCAACATCGATCCTGTGAGTAACGGCCTGTTGTTTGAGCGCTTTCTGAACCCGGAACGCAAGTCGATGCCTGATATCGATACCGACTTCTGCATTGAGCGCCGTGGCGAGGTGATCGATTACGTCACGCGACGCTACGGCGATGAAAAGGTGGCTCAGATCATCACGTTCAACCGCATGACCTCGAAGGCCGTGTTGAAGGATGTGGCCCGGGTGCTGGATATTCCCTACGGCGATGCGGACCGGCTGGCCAAGCTGATTCCCGTGGTCAGGGGCAAACCAGCCAAGCTCAAGGCCATGATTGGCGAGGAGTCGCCCAATCCCGACTTCAAGGAGCGGTACGAGAAGGATCCCACCGTGAAGCGCTGGGTCGACATGGCCATGCGCATCGAAGGAACCAACAAAACCTTTGGCGTCCATGCCGCTGGCGTTGTCATTGCCGCTGACCCTCTCGATGAACTGGTTCCTCTACAGCGCAATAACGATGGTCAGGTGATCACCCAGTACTTCATGGAAGACGTGGAGTCGATGGGTCTGCTGAAGATGGACTTCCTTGGCCTCAAAAACCTCACGATGATCGACAAGACCCTGGAGCTTGTTGAACAGACCAGTGGCACCCGGATCGATCCCGATCAGTTGCCCCCTGAAGATGAGGGGACCTTCGATCTTCTGGCCCGTGGTGACCTCGAGGGTATCTTCCAGCTCGAGTCCACAGGGATGCGTCAGATCGTGCGTGATCTGAAGCCCTCATCCCTGGAAGACATCTCCTCGATCCTGGCTCTCTACCGACCGGGCCCCCTTGATGCTGGCCTGATTCCAAAGTTCATCAACCGCAAGCACGGCCGCGAAGCGATCGACTTCGCCCACAGCACGCTGGAGCCGATTCTGAGCGAAACCTACGGGATCATGGTCTACCAGGAGCAGATCATGCGCATCGCGCAGGACTTGGCCGGCTACTCCCTTGGAGAAGCGGATCTTCTGCGTCGGGCAATGGGCAAGAAGAAAGTTTCGGAGATGCAGAAGCATCGCGGCATCTTCGTGAAGGGAGCGACAGAGCGTGGCGTTGACACCAAGGTCGCTGATGAGTTGTTCGACCAAATGGTGTTGTTTGCTGAGTACTGCTTCAACAAGAGCCATTCCACGGCCTATGGAGCGGTGACTTACCAAACGGCCTACCTCAAGGCGCATTATCCGGTGGCGTATATGGCAGCGCTGCTCACGGTGAATGCCGGAGCCAGCGACAAGGTTCAGCGCTACATCTCCAACTGCAACGCCATGGGCATCGAAGTGATGCCGCCTGATGTGAACGCCTCGGGAACCGACTTCACTCCCAGGGACAGCCGCATCCTCTTTGGACTGTCTGCGGTGCGCAATCTCGGTGATGGTGCGATCCGTGCCCTGATTCGCTCCCGAGAAACCGATGGGGTGTTCCAGTCACTCGCTGATCTCTGTGACCGGGTTCCCTCCAGCGTGCTCAACCGGCGCAGCCTGGAATCGCTGATTCACTGCGGTGCACTCGACGCATTGGAGCCAGAGGCCAACCGCGCACAATTAATTGCTGATCTTGATCTCCTGCTCGACTGGGCCGGATCCCGGGCACGGGACCGTGCCAGCGGACAGGGCAATCTGTTTGATCTAATGGCAGGCCCCGCAGAGGATGAAACCGACGCCAGCACAGATCTCAGCCTTGCTCCAAAGGCAGCTCCTGTGAAGGACTATCACCCCAGCGAAAAACTGAAGCTCGAAAAGGACCTGGTGGGCTTCTATCTCTCCGACCATCCGCTTAAGCAGCTCACAGCACCCGCCCGTCTGCTGGCACCGATCGGACTAGCCAGTCTGGAAGAGCAGGCCGACAAGGCGAAAGTCAGTGCCATCGCCATGGTGAGTGAGATGCGTCAGGTCACCACCCGAAAAGGTGACCGCATGGCGATTCTTCAGCTTGAGGACCTCACCGGCTCCTGTGAAGCCGTGGTGTTCCCGAAAAGTTATGCAAGGCTCTCCGATCACCTCTTGGCCGAGGCCAGGCTCCTGGTTTGGGCCGCTGTGGATCGTCGCGATGAACGCGTGCAGTTGATCGTGGATGACTGCCGCGCGATCGATGATCTGCGATTGCTTTTGGTGGAGCTGGATCCCGATCAGGCTTCGGACGTGGCAGTTCAGCACAAACTGAGAGAATGCCTTCAGGCCCATCGTCCAGAGCAGGATGAGCTGGGCGTTCGCGTTCCCGTCGTGGCTGCCGTACGCAGAGGCCCTGAAGTGCGTTATGTGCGCCTTGGCCCCCAGTTCTGTGTGAAGGATGTGGCCGCGGCTCAGCAACATCTGCAGAACAGCGCTTTCTCCGTCAGCTGCAGCGACCCATTAATGAGTTAACGGTGAACCGGTACCGGATCAGGCCTGTTTCTGGGCTTTAACAGAGCTGCGCAGACGTTGCAGGTTCGGCTTCAGGTGCTCTAATCCCAGCAGTGTTCCCGGCTGGGATTCCCAGCTTGCGGATAGAACCCCGTAGCTCAGGCCGACCAGGCCCAACAGAAAGAAGAATCCCGAGCCCAAGAGGGTAAGGCTCGGAGGAACATCGAGAATGCCCCGACTCACCACGAGATAGCTGATCACAAAAACGGCCATCCCCATCAAGGAAGGAACCCCTGTGGCAATGGCAACGCGTCGGGCCATCCTATTGGCCACTTCTTTGGGAATCGCTTGATTCCGGTTGGTCTCTGGAGCTGAACGACGCGGTTCAAAGGGAAGAGGATCGCGCTTTTCAGCCATGGTTCATGCAGATTCGGGAATGCGTTTCAGCCGCGGATCCCCAGTTTGGCGATGAGGCTCGTGTAGCGCTGCTCACTCTTGCCTCTCACGTAGCTGAGCAGGCGCTTGCGGCGGCCGATCATCTTCAACAGTCCCTGACGGGATGAGTAGTCGTGGGTGTTCTGCTGGAGGTGGCTGCTGAGCTTCGAAATGCGCTCGCTCAGCATGGCCACCTGTACCTCAGCCGACCCGGTATCGGTGGCATGGGTCTGGTGGGTGTTGATCAGCTGCTGCTTTTCGGTGGTATCGAGCGACATGCGCGGCGTCTGGCCCTGACAGAGCAAAGAACCAACTTACCTTCCCGCGGTCCCCTTAAGCCGATTCGCTGAGCCAACGCAAACTGGCACGCAGCCATCCTTCACTGTCGTTGTCTTTAGGCACCTCGGAACTGCTGGCAACAGCACGCATGGCCCGACGAATCTCGAGGTCCTCATAGCCGAGAGTCTCGAGGGTGAGTTGCAGCTCTTGTAGGGAATCGGGCTGAATCGGAAGGGCTTTCACGTCGCTGCGATCAACGATGGACAGTGATGCCTCATTGGCCTCGGGTGCCCAGGAGCCAAGGCGATCTCGGAGTTCCACCGCGATCCGCTCGGCGGTGCGCTTGCCGACCCCCTGAGCCTGCGTCAGCCGCTTCAGGTCTCCTTCAATGATCGCCAAGACCAGTTCTGGTGCCGAGCAGCAATCGAGTAGGGAGAGTGCCATCTGGGGGCCTACGCCATTCACTGCAATCAGAGTGCGAAAAAGATCACGGTCCCTTTGTTGGTGAAATCCGAAGAGTGTCGAGCCGTCGTCTCGCTGAACTTGATGGATCCAGAGAGTGCAGTTGCCACCTGTTTGAGCCTCCTGGTCGCGTTTGGTCAGCTGCACCTCATAGCCGACCCCTGAACAGGCGACGACAACACCCCTGCGGCCTCCCTGCTCCCAGATCTGGATCCGTTCACCCTGAAGCCAGCCGATCATGAAACTCCCCTGTCAGTTGAGTAGTGGCCGATTCCAAAAATTCAGCGACATACTCAATTTAGAGCAGAATAGGTGAATTAGAGCATTGATCAATGCCTGATAGCCTTAATTAAAAAGCGCGTCTATTTCGCTTGCCTAGCAGGTTGGAAATAGTTGCCAAAGAGCACTTCTGTAACCATGGCTTCAGGCGGGCTGATTCTGTTCTGATTGCTCCGGATCGTTAAGGCTCCGTAGGTAGCGCCGCCGTTGAGGGGACTCGTACCCAGTCCAGGGATCGTGATGAGGTGGTCTGGATTTGGTTTGAATTGTTTTCTTTCCTGAATTTGCGGTATGTCTGTGCATAGTGCCCTTGTTAATGCGGTTCATTGGTAAATCTCTAGAAGTTTAATAGCGGTCACAATGATTTCATGAACGACCCGCTTGAACGGTATCAAGCGCTGCTAAAGATGTTGAGCAAAAAATGTTTCGGTCTGTTTTTGATGTGCCTATGTGTGTCGGTGCGTTCGGACAATCTTGCCCATTGTGATTCCTTCGTCCTGCCAGTTTGGCCATATTCGCTTCGTCTTTTCGTCGTTCTGCGTCGATGATCATCAATGCGGCAGGCTGATTTGTGGCGCATGTCATGGGTCCGAGCCGATCAGCCGCCTTGTGCTCCGATTGTTCTTGTGCATCGACAGCGGGATCGACAAACATCGTCGGTTTGCGCAGCTCCTGACTGTCTTCAGCCCTTCGGTACAACTGCTGAATCGATGCCGGGATATCAGCCTCGAAATGGAACGCTTTTGAGATCAAAGACTCGGTTTTGTTCCAGTGCTGGCGCGATGGCTGAATGGTGTTGATTTCAACCGTCTGACGTCTTGAAATCAGATCACCAGCTAGTGCAGCATAAGTCTGCTTCTGCTGGCCCTCTTGACGGACCCTAAGGGTGTAATCAGCCAGGTCGTGTTCGCTAAACCAGATGGCGGTCGCCATGCCGGTAGCCGCCGATTGCCTTTTCTGCTTTATTCGAGCCTGCATCGGGCCCAGCTGCTGCTGTGACATTGGCTCGGACGTTATGCGTCTGCCTGAACCTCTGGAAATGCTTGTGATTCCTTGTGCAATTGCTGGGTCAGTCATCATTGATCTCCCTACATGATTGATTTGTTGTAGATCATTCTTGCTGCTCAGAAATGGGTAAAGGCCGAACATTGGTGCTGATTTGTCTGCAAGTGAGAATCAACGTCAAAAAGTATTTGTTTGCTTTTGAGAATCATCTTCAGCAGCAATTAGGCGGTATTCATTATCGATCAACTATGATTGCCTATTTCAGGTTCTCTGACTGATCTGTGCCCATTCCAATGTTCTATGGCTGGGGATTGTGCATTGGAGATCATCCTTAAGAATGCCGACCGTACCTCCGATGGCGGCTCTCCACACTTCAAGTTCATCTAAAGCTGGAGTATAAAGAATCAGTTGGTTGTGATCTTCTGTGAATAACATAACCCCACTTTCTCTTTGCCGTTTGGAGTCAGGCCTTTCGCGTCGCTTCGTGCAGCTAATCCTGGCTGGAGATTCTGGAACTTTGCCTTTGATCGACGACGTCGGTCGCTTCAACATCTTGCACTGTGACTGAATATGAAATTCTTTGCTTCTCTTGCTGCTCTCGTTCTGATGGCTTTTCCTGTGAAGTCGGAGGCACGCCCATTGGTTGGTGATCTGATGGCTGAAAAGCTCTATTACGCAGAGGGCCGTCAGCATCCTGGTCACCCTCTGCATGGCTCTCACGAAGGGCTTTGGGCAGGTTCAGACCATTAACTGTTTGTGATTGAAGTGGTCTTGGAATGACTTTTTTGATGAATCCGTAGATGAATCTATGTCCTGCTTAGTCTTTGTAGCTTTCGTCACCTGATTGGTGCTTTTGCTGTGGGATTGTGGTTTATTAATTTCTGAAACATGGCAAAGTTACGACTTGGCCTTTATGGGGCTACAGCACTTGCTGGTATTGCGTGGCCCTGGTATTGCATCTATCAGTTCATTCAAGAAACAGAAGCCCTTGGCTTAACAGACCCTATTGAAATCGTTAATTTGTTCTCGCAGGGGGTCTGGGCCAATGCTTCTGCAGGTTTTATTGCTGCTGATCTCACCCTTGTGTTGATCGCATCATTTGTGTTCTATGCGGCCGAAGGTATTCGGTTGAAAATGAAGTTCTGGTATCTCTACATCGCAGTAACATTTGCTATTTCATTTGCTTTTTCGTTTGGTCTGTTTATGTTCAACAGGGAGCGGAACATGGCTGCTGCCTCAGCCAACAACTAGCTGTTGCAAGATGACGAAACTGGGGTTATGTCGTCTTTAAACAGAAGTCTGCGGTTCTAGCATTTCTGCTGCTACTAGCCTGGAGTGGTTCTGCCAGGATGATTACTCCAGACTCCACCAATGATTGGCATCCAGGTCATCGAGATTTCAGATTTCAACCAGCCCGACAGTTCACGACGTTTTGCTGTGACTCAATCATTAGTCCTCTTGCGAAGATGGCTTTTGAGCGTCGTGCTGGTTTGTCTGATCAGTCTGGGTTTGAGCTCCTGCTCACTGGGTGATCAACCTCCTCGAGGTGTGATCCTCAGCGCTCTTGGTCAGCAGATTCAGCTCACTCAGAGTGCCATTGCGCAGTCATTGGACCTCGAGGCTTCCGGGGTTCCCGAGGTGACCAGGGTCCGTCTGGAGGAGCAGGAGAGTTTGAGCATTGGTGATCAGAAAGGAGTGCATCTCGTCGGCCGTTTCGACTGGCGATTGCCCGGAGATGCGGTCAAGGTCGATAGTCCCTTCGAGCTGTTTCTTGAGCGAGGTGAACGCGGCCAGAGCTGGCGTTTGGCGTTGCCGAGTGGTTCCGATGACGGCAGTTCGCAGACCTGGATCACTTATCCACTGGCGATCGATCCAGCCTGACGTTGTTTGGCGCTGAGGCTGATCAGCGTGGCGCCGAGCACGCAAAGCGCACCGACGATGACGGTGCCGGTTACCGGTTCAGCAAAGATCAACACACCCCAGAGGGTGGCGAACACGACCTGCACGTAATTGATTGAGGTTGCGCGCGCCGCAGGCAGAGCCGCCAGGCCTTCGGTCAGCCAAACCTGCCCAATCTGCGTGAGTAGACCGACGCCCAGTAACCACAGCCAGTCGCTTCCCGTTGGCAGCACCAGATTGTTCACCAGTAAAGGCAACGTCGCCGGGACGGAGACGAGTGGGAAATAGAACACGATCACCAGAGGATGCTCCCGCACAGAAAGTTGGCGGACGCTCACGTAAGCGAGCGCTGTTAACAGGGCTCCGCCAAGTCCGATCAGTGCTGAGAGCGGTGGAAGTCCAGCCATCGACTGTCCTGCCCATTCGGGCTGCACCACAAGCAGGACACCGAATAGCCCCAGCAGGATCGCCAGGCTAATGCGCTTGCGGATCGGTTCCCGCAGCAAGGCCCAGGCGCAAACCGTCGTGAGGGTCGGGTAGGTGTACTGAAGAAGGGTTGCTGCGGCCAGAGGCAGGCTGGAAATAGCCTGGAAAAACATCAGTAGTGCTCCAGTGCCGAGCACACCTCTCACCAGCAGCAATCCCCTCTGATAGCCCCAGGGGGACACTCCCAGTCGCCTCAACATGGTGAGCGTGATCACGAGGCTGATCAGCGATCGAATCAGCACGACCTCAGCCACAGGCAAGCGGCCTCCGAGGTGCTTGACGCAGACGGTCATCAGGCTGAAGGCCAATGCCGCTCCGACCAGACTCACGCAGGCCTTCCATTCCTCAGGGGACTGCGATCCACGGAAGGTTGTCAGCAGGCCTCGCATTCATCGGTCTGCACGCTAGTTCTCAACGATGCCACCGATGTGGTTCCTCGATGAACCTTGCTGGAGACATCAGAGCGGCTTCATTCCACCAGCGAGCCCTGTTCGAGTTTCACGATCCGATCGGCGATGTCGAGAATTTTGTTGTCATGGGTCACCATCACGATCGCGGTTTTGTTGTCACGGGCCAGGGTTCTGAACAGATCCACCACATCGCGTCCGGACTCCTTGTCGAGAGCGGCTGTGGGTTCATCGGCAAGCAGCAGCTTGGGTGAAGTGGCAAGCGCTCTGGCAATCGCCACGCGTTGCTTCTGTCCACCCGAAAGTTTCGAAGGGAAGTACTCAAGGCGTTCTCCAAGGCCCACCTGTCCAAGCACCTCGTTGCAGCGATCATTCATGGCAGCCTGCCCTCTCTCTAGCCATTCAGGAACAACTTCCAGTCCGAGCCGAACATTCTGTTGAGAGTTGAGATACGGCATCAGATTGTGAGCCTGAAAAATAAACCCCACTTTGCGGCGCAGTCTTGTGAGATTGGCCTTCGATGTTTGCCGTAATTCCTCATTGAAGATCCTCAGACTGCCATCCTGCGCGGAGCGTAATCCACCAACCATTGTCAGCAATGTGGTTTTACCTGATCCGGAAGGACCCAGAAGAATTGTGATTTCGCCTGGTTGAACTGTGAGGTTGATTGAACGCAACACTTGTTTGCGTTGATCTCCATCACCGAACCAGTGATTCAAATCCTTGATTTCGACCAGTGGAGTTTGTTCGGTCATGATCAGAACACATCCGCCGGATCAAGGCGTCTTAATTTTGCTGTGGCCAGCCAGCCTGAGCCTGAACAAAGCAGCAGGGTCATAGTGAACACCAGGGCAGCCCGACTGAACGAAATCACTACCAGCAAGCCTGTAGCTTGCATCAGAACTCTGTAAAGCAGTGCTGAAACAATCAGGCTCGGCAGAAAAGCCAGGCTCGCAAGAATCACCGATTCTTGAATGATGATCGCCACGATGAACCGATCGTTATATCCCATTGCCTTCATCGTGGCGTATTCACTGATGTGTTCTCCCACTTCTGAATAAAGAATCTGGTAAACAACAATTCCTCCAACGCTGAAACCCACAAGAACGCCAAGTCCGAAAATCAATCCGAAGGACGTGTTGCGTTTCCAGTGCTCCACCTCGCGTTGCTGAAGCTCCTCCACGGTGAGGACCTGCAGCGAGGGTCCCAGAACTTTGTTCAGCCGGTTTTGAACAGCGTTGGCTTCAGCGCCGGACTGAAGTTGAACCACTCCGATCTGAATTTCATCGGGGTCACGGTCTGGGAAAAGCGTCTGGAAATTACTCGTTGAAGTGATCAGATTGATATCGGCCGCGAAGGTGAGGCCCAGTTGAAACAGCCCGTTCACGGTGGTGCGTTGACCATTGAGTTCAGTGTTGAAGGGCTGGCCTTGCTCAAGCCGTGCAGTCACTGGTCCGGCTGATGTTTTGGAGGCCTTGTCAAATAGAACGCCACCTTGCAGTTGCAGCGACGATCGCTGTGCCGTGAGCTCTGGAAGTTTCAGCGCTGGATTACCGGGGTCAACGCCCATCAACAACGCCTGCGTTGATTCCTGAGTCTCCGGATTCAACCACTGCAGTTTGCCCAGTCGCAAAGGAGTGACTCCACGCACGCCTTGCACCCCAAGGACCTGTGACAACCGTGATCTAGGAAAGCCAGCGGGTTCTCCGAAATTGGTGTATCGACGAGGGATCACAGCCAGAGATCCGTTGAACTGTTGAATCGGGCGTTTCTGGCTGTCGTAGAGCCCCCCGGAGAGTCCCAGCTGGAAAAACACCAGGACGTTGGCGAACCCAACGCCTGCCAGAGCTGCGGCCAGGCGCAGAGGACGGTGGGACAACTGAAGCCAGGCGATGGGAGTGCGCTTGATCAGTTTCACAACACCACCTTCAGGGTTGCTGGGGTCTGATGCGACGTTGTTCGTCCGTCAGTGGGTTGAACAGAACGTTCACCTGAAGGTTGTTGATTCTGCTGGCGATGGCAAGACTTTCTTTCGGGAGAGCAAGCTTCACTTTCACCACCCGTTTGTCGATCTTGTCACCAGCCTCGCCGGTGGCCACGCTTTGTCTGCTGATCTGTTGAGCAATCTCGGTAACGGTGGCTTGCTGACTTCGACCTGGGAAGCCGTTGGCGCTGATGGTTGCCGTTTGCCCGGGACGAATTTCAGGTAGATCGCTTTGGTAGACCTCAGCAACAACGCCCATCCTGGTGGTGTCGCCCAGCAGCAGTAGACCGTCTTCGCCAACTCTGTTTCCTGGTCGAGCCAAAATTTCAAGAATGGTTCCGTTGGAAGGGGCTTTGACTGTTGCCTGATCCAGGTCAGCCCTGGCCTGCTTCACTTGCGCTTGCTTCACGTTCACATCCGCCTTCAGCGTCATTTCGTTGGCGATGGCTTCGTTGAGCTGTGCCAGAGCTGCATCCGCGTCGGCCTGAAGTGCTTCGTAGCGCTGAAGACTGGTCGCTCCGTTTTGGTAAAGCTCTTTTCCGCGGCGTGCTTCGGCCTGAGCCTGTCGTCGTTCAGCTCTGTAGCGGTCAATCACTGAGATCTGAGCATCCAATGCCCGTTGTGCTGCGGTGACTTCGGCTTCCGCCTTGGTTAGATTCACTTTGAGGACGGGCTGAGTCTCGAGCAGGGCAAGGGGCTGACCCTGTTCAACAACCTGACCTTCCTCCACTAGAACCTGACGGATGCTGTCGTTGCTGAGTGAATTCGGAAGACTCACTTTGAGGATTCCGTCGAGAGGCTCGATTCGTCCCAAGGCTGATACCCGACGCGGTTGGAGACTTTCTGTGGATGCTTTCTGCTTCTCTGAAGCACCGCATCCACTCAGGATTGCAGCCGACAATCCAAGGGCGAGAAGCAGTGAGGAGCCCTGATGCATGGTTCCCCGGCCTTTGCAGCGATCGTATTGAGCTCTCTCAGGATTGTCATCAGCAATTCCAATCGACGCCCAGCTCGGTCTCTCGCAGAATGGTCTGATGGTCAGCCCTCGACTTCACCCACGCACCATCGAGGCCGTTAAGGAACGCGCCGACATCGTGGACGTTGTTGGTGAGCACGTCGTGCTCAAGAAGAAGGGTCGTGAGTTCGTCGGCATCTGCCCGTTTCACGATGACAGCAAGCCGTCGATGACGGTGTCTCCTGCCAAGCAGTTCTATTACTGCTTCTCCTGCGGTGCAGGAGGTAACTCCATCAAGTTTCTGATGGAGTTTCAACGTCAGAGTTTCAGCGAGGTGGTCCTTGACCTTGCCCGTCGATACCAGCTGCCGGTGGAGACCGTTGACGGTCCTCAGCAGGAGAAACTCAAACAGCAGCTGTCCCGCCGCGACAAGCTGCACCGGGCGCTCGCGCTGGCCTCGGGTTGGTTTCGTGCGCAGCTCAGAACTGACGCCGGCGTGGATGCCCTTCGCTACCTGCGTGAGACGCGCGGACTGAGCGAAACCACCCTCGACCAGTTTGAGCTGGGGTATGCGCCGGATCAGTGGGATGGCCTGCTCAAGCATCTGCAGCATGTAGAGGGTCTTGCTCCCGAACTACTGGAAGCAGCCGGTCTGGTGGTTCCCCGCAAAGGGGGGAACGGGTTTTATGACCGATTCCGCCACCGGGTGATTGTTCCCATCCGTGATCGCCAGGGTCGGGTGATTGGGTTCGGTGGACGCAGCCTTGATGGCAGTGAGCCCAAGTACCTCAACTCACCTGAAACAGAGGTGTTTGAGAAAGGCAAGCATCTTTTTGGACTTGACCGGGCCTCATCGGCAATCCGCAAGGACGACCGGGCTGTGGTGGTGGAGGGTTACTTCGATGTCATCGCGCTACATGCCGCAGGTGTCACCAATGCGGTGGCCTCCCTAGGCACTGCTCTGAGTAGTCAGCAGATCACCCAGCTTTGCCGGTGCAGTGATGGCAAGCGCATCGTTCTGAATTTCGATGCTGATGGGGCCGGCGTCCGTGCCGCCAACCGAGCGATTGGTGAGGTGGAGCAACTGGCACTCCAGGGACAACTGGAGTTGAGGGTTCTGCACCTTCCATCCGGAAAGGACCCCGATGAATTTCTCAAAGACCACGGAGCCGGTGACTACCGAGCTCTACTCGATCAGGCGCCGCTCTGGCTCGACTGGCAGATCGAACAGGTCCTGGAGGGACGAGATCTCAGCAAGGCGGACCAGTTCCAACGCTCCGTGGCTTCGCTTGTTGCGCTGCTGGGCAAGCTTCCTCAATCCGCCATCCGCACCCACTACATCCAGCAGGTGGCTGAGCGCCTCAGCGGTGGGCAAGGGCGTCTGGCTCTGCAGCTGGAAGACGATCTCCGTCAGCAAGTCCAGGGTCAGCGTTGGCATGGCCGCTCAACTCGACACGAGAAGGCTGGAGAAGCTTCCCAGCGTGAACGTTCAGAGGCGGAGATTCTGTTGCTTTATCTCCATTGTCCGTCCCATCGGGCTGGTATCCGACAGGAACTGAGGAGCAGAGAGCTCGAGGATTTTGCACTTCAGCACCACCGGCTGCTCTGGTCTGGCATCACGGATCTCGAGGAAGGCAATCTTGGTAGTACGCGACTGGAAGCGATCAGTCGCGGTGAAGATCGCGGCGACGAACTGGCAGACCTCGATCTGCCTCGACTGCTCACGGATCAGCTCCTGTTGGAAAATAGTGATCTAGTGACGCGCCTCACACCACTGCTCGAACCGGATGAGCTGCAGCGTGTGGCACTGTCTCGGCCCATGGATCAGCTGCGCGGAACGGCAGCGATGCTCGAGCGTCAGAAGAGCCATAAACGCTGCCGGCATTTGCTCGAAGCCTGGACTGGACAACGTCTGCAGACCCTGGAGCGTTGCATTGCCGTGTTGATTGAGCAGGAGAAAGATGAGCAGTCAGCTCCGGCTGCTGAGATCGAAGTCGATATGGAGCAGCGTATTCACGCCATGTTCGAAGACCTCAACGCTGAAGCCCTGCGTTTTCAGGAGCTGTACTACAGCGAGCGTCGCCATATCCAACATCTCGATCAACAGCGCTGTGCTGGTTACGCCTCGGACACCAGCTCCACCCCTGCAGCTTCTGTCAACGGTTGAGTTAGCTGCCCGCGGACCAGTCGTCCCAATAACGCCATTGAGTGCCCTGGCCAGCGCTGCTCTTTCAGCAGTTTTTCCAGTTCGCCAGCACGTTGCAGTGTGAGCTCAAAGGCCTGCTGATGTTGACTCGGTTCAAGCGTTGAGACGTAAACATGGGCCCTGGCCTCCGTTGCTGGGACTCCCTCGATCGAGAGGCCCAGACCTCTCCGGAACAGATCGGCATCAAAGTACCCAAGCGCTGCCGTCATCCCCATGGCATCGGCGACGATTTCGTCGTACAGATTGATGCGCATCTCACCTACAAGCCTGCGGCAGGCGATATGGGTGAGTTCATGCTCTAATCGCCAGGTCTGGGAAAGGTCCAGCCAGCGTTCCATTGGTAGCTCACCTGGAATCGTTTCCACCGATAGGGAGGCGTAGGGAGACCGGTGTAACAGGAGGATCTGGCATCGCGCCTGCACGCCTAACTCGCGGATCAAACCCCAGTGGATCAGCCCTGAAATCGCCTGAGCGTGCACAGTGGGCTGAATCGGAACCGCTTCACAGCGGTGAGCCAGACAGCGCACTGCCAGCATGAAATCCTCCTGGTTGCGGAAGGTCAGCACTGGAACGGCACCGGTTGGATGCTGCGCAATGGTGATCGTTATTCCTGACGGGTCACGTAGGACCGGCGCATGCTTGAGGTCTTCAGCCTGTGCTGGCTCACCCCTCATCACCAGTCGTTGATAGGCATCGCTGCTGCGAACGTCGATTCCTGGTTGTAATAACAGCTGCGGCAAGAGCCGACGGAGATCATCCCAACATCCTGTAGCGTCCCGGTCCGCAAGCCAGCGCTCCCACCACTGTTGCCGTTCATCCGCGGCCATTGGCAGATCCGGCCAGATGGCGTCTGCCTGTTTGAACCTCCTGCAATACTCCTCCAGCGTCTGCATGGGCTACCGACTTCGCTGACCCGTGTCTAGCCATGTCGCAGCTAAACGCTCTCCTGAGATCTCAGCGACCCATCCAGCCGCCATCGACGACCAGTGTCTCGCCATGCACGTAGCGCGATGCCTCACTGGCTAAAAACACCACCGGTCCGCGCAGGTCATCAGGTGATCCCAAGCGACCGGCGGGGATGCGTTCCAGAATCTGCCTGGATCTGATTGGATCCGACTGCAATACCGTCGTCATTTCCGTTTTCACGTACCCGGGTGCGATGGCATTCACCCTCACGCCGCGTCCCGCCCATTCATTCGCCAATGAGCGAGTGAGGTTGGCCAGGCCCGCTTTGCTAGCGGCATAGCTAGCCACATTCAATCCACCCTGATCACTGAGCACGGAGGTGGTGGAAATGATGCTTCCCTTGCCTCGAGCCAGCATTGTTGTTCCGATCCGACGACTCACTCTGAACGCTGCACTGAGGTTGACCTCGAGCACCATGTCCCAGAGCCCGTCGCTGTGTTCCTCCGCCGGTGATCGGTGCACGATGCCTGCGTTGTTGACCAACACGTCAATGACCGGATGTTGGCTGAGAACCTGGTCTAGAACGAGGTCGACGGCATGGCGGTCGCTGAGGTCGCAGCGAAAACCAGAAAACCTTCGTCCACGCTTACGAACTGCGTCTCCCACCTCACTGCTGTCTGAGTTGAGTGATGCGCTGATGCCAATAATGTCTGCTCCAGCTTCGGCCAGTGCATCCGCCATAGCGAGTCCGATTCCACGCCGGCATCCTGTGATCAGAGCCACCTGATCATCAAGCCTAAACAGTGAATTTTGCACCCTTCTGCTCGTCCTTCAATGTCTATTCTTGAGCCTGAAGGCACTGTGCAGTGACCCAGGTCGGAGTCATGATCAACAGGCTCGCTTCCCGATCCGATGTCTGAATTCTTTGAAGCGTTCTGGAATGGGGAGGGCATTGGCGATGGCGGGAATTTGGAGGAGGCTTTGCAGGCCTATGTGGCCGTCAAACCGGATGACAACGATTGGATTGCTGCCTGTTCCGTGAAGGAGGCGGCTCCTAGGATTGAGCGTTTTTCATCATTCGAGGCTTACCTCGATAACCAGGATCCTCTTGAGGTCATCGAGGTCTCACCACAGATGATTGTGGTGGCGATCGAACAGCTGCCTGTCTGATGTCCCATCCCTCAGTTGATTTTGCGGCTAGCGCTCCAGTGAACGACCTTTGGCCTGCTCTTGTGGAGCGACTCGGTCTGGAGCGTTCGCAGCGTGCAGTTCGGCAGGCTTTGGATCTTCAGGCCATGCAGGGCAGTGCTGCAACGTTGCCGGTGTTGTTCTGCGAAACCTGTGGCCTGGCTCTTGCCAGTACTGATTTGCTGCGTGAGCAAACCGGGTTGAATGGCCATGGGGATCATTTTGTGCTCTTGTTTTCTTCCAGATCAAATGCGGTGCAATTGGTTTGCCCTGTTTGAACAGAGGCTGGAAAGCTTCCCAAAAGCAGTTGCCATAGGAATTTTGATGGTGAATGGTTAGGGCTCACAGATATCACTGGCGAGCAGGGCGTGATTGAGCCACTACGGAGATGAATCAACATCCACGTGATGGCACGCAAAATCCAGCTTCCACTGTCGAAAAGCTCCAGCTCCACTACCGCCGCCTGGGCTGCGATGACCTTTGCCTGTATTACTGCGTTGGCGGTGTGGGGGTTGGCGAACGCTTATCCCCACTTTTGAACAGAACAGCGTCTGAGCTGAAAAGCCACTCAGCAGAACAGCAGAGCCCCTGTCTTGGGGTGAAGGATGCCTTTTTGTATCCAGTTGAACGACCAAACCCTTGACGGTTGTCTTATAAACAGTCTGTAGCGACAGCTACCAATAACGTTCACCTCTCATCCAGAGAGGCGCAGTTCGATTCAGGCCAAGGAACGGGGACCTGAACTTGCTTCGAGGAACCATCCATGACAGCTCTTATCTACAGAGGTCAGACCTACGCCCCTCATCACACTGCTGTTGAAAAGCAGAGTGTTGAACTCACCTACCGGCACGAGCACTACAACGCCCGTCGCAAGCAGGCAGCGCGGGATCTACACCCCCAACTTGCTTATCGCGGTGTCTCCTACGCCAGATGATCCAAGATCGCTTGGATACAAAGCCTCGTTTCGGCGAGGCTTTTTTTTGCTCTTAATCTGATGCTTGCTCCGACTGAGCGCATTTGAGCTGGATTAGATCAAACTGACTTTGTCATGGTGTTGTGATTTGGGACTTTGCAGACCACATCAAAATGGCAGCAAAGCTGATTCAATTATTGAATTGTCTAGCAAGATGGCAGACATTAATTCAAGCAAGATTAGCCCGTAAAAGTTATTTGAAAAGAATACATTACCTGTTGGACAGTTCCAGTCAGCGATTACAGAGCTTGATCTGGAGCTGGGATCTATTGCCGCTAATAAAAGCACGTGCTCAAGCAAAAGTGGAAATTTTGGAACATGGCCACGGGTCCAGCTTCGTGGATACGAGAAGTTCCATTCAATTGAGGAGAGCTCTGCCACGCGTCAACGATACGGGTAGCTCCTCACCGGTGGAGTCAATGCGGTGGATTGGGTGGAGCTGTATGTGCAGATGAAATACTGATGCGAAAGGTGTTAAAACAAGAGTTGAATCACATAAACCAGCAAGGCTCGACCCCATGAAAAACGTTGCCTTGGGCTTGATTTGCATTCTCACTAATGCAATGCCCGCCAATGCTTGGGAACCTGGAGATGACTGGCGGGATGATCAATGCGAATCGGTGATCGATGGAGCCGACAGGGTTGCCAATGTCTGTAGAGGTGTTTACGGGAGAGGAGAGGTGTTCTTAGGTATTTACTGGAATGATGGAGCTGAGGTCGTGGGCCCCTGCAACGCAACTGAAAGCTGGCCGATGGAGTACCGAGGGTTATCACGTGTCGATGCTTATGACTGGCTTGTTGGGTATTGCGGTTGGTGATTCATGAGTTCACGTACAGCAATTAAGCAACCTTTCCATGGCTAGTCATCGATTCGCTTTGATTGGGATTCCTCTTCCCACGAGTTTTTCTCGATAAAACGTCATCACCAACTGAAATGACACTGTTTACAGCCACCTGCCTTCAGTATGGTTTCCCATACCTCGATGACGTTATGCCTGAGCATTCGTCTGACCACGGGCTGACCATCTTTGCGTCATGGCCTGGGCTCCACGACCACCCACTACGCGTGTGAGGTTGGCATGTTATCTCTGAACCTTAATCAACATCTGATAGATCTAGTACCGCATTGATCGCGCTAGCACCTCCCTTATTCCGGCCCCCAGATTCTCCGCAGTACAGCAATGTCGTAATCAGTAAAAAACTGAGGAGGACTTCCAGGCCGTGGTTTGTAGGCCATCACTGTCATCCCAGCATGCGCCGATGCACTTGAAAAAGGCTGGTTGTCATAGAGACAATCCCCATCTACATCAGAAAAAGGATGTTCAAGGCCAAGAGCATGGCCAAATTCGTGCAGGAATAACCAGACGGGATCTTCTTGGCCTGTAGCTATTCCACGACACCCATTTAAAATCATGATGTATTGAGTACCATCGGTATTCTGAGCAACAGCCCCCTCTTTTCCGTCGTTCTTATCGCAGTATCCCAGAATGACTAGGTCAGCATCTTGGGCACGCCGAACTTCCCTGAAATCAAGACTGATCAAGCGATCGGTGGCCTTAATGAGCTCGATGCCTAGTGCCTTTTCTTCATCATAGAAAGGATCTGATTCGATAATTTGCCATGGGGAGCCAGGTGCAATTTCTCCTTTGGCATTGCCATACACCACTTGATAGCGACGTCTCCGCATTTCAAAGAAGTAGCTGATTGATGTGCGTCCACCAAGGAAATCCTGGTCTGCAGCATTCCATGGGGCGATAAGAGCCCGAGCTGTTGGTTGGTTGTCACAATATTCAGCGAGAGCTGGCAGAGGTCCCACCAGCCCAAAACAAGCTGCAGTGAATAACGTCCATCTCTTCATCGTGAATCTTGCTCAGATTTCCAAAAAAATGAAGCGACAACTAAAAAGCAGACCAGTCTCAAGAAGTATCTGGCAAACACGAATTGATTATACTTAGCCTTAACCGAGTCTAGAAGCTGCAGACCATCTTTTCCCGGGAGTTTATCAACCAACCGACGCCGTTCTTCGGCGCGTGCCTTTCGACCAGTGGTCTGCCCATATTGGGCATCCTTGAAGTCTGAAGAGATTTGAGATCCATCGCGCCAAGACTCTGCTTCAAGGGCCGGAGATCGACATCTGAACCACCCGTCTGAAACCCGACCATCAAGCGAAAGATCGACTGCTTGAAAGGCAGATGAGTCTTCGTTCGTAAATGCTTGCTGTGACTGGCCTTTAGGGATCCAAGTCAGTCATGAGTTTGCATTCTGGTTTGCAATTTCGTGGCCACAACGGTTATTTGCAAACGCAGACGGTAACTGCTTCCAAAGCAGTGGGCCGTTGTCTGTCCAGGAATCGATCAGCAGGTTCTTCTGGAGGAGATGCAGGCACGCGGCCATAGCCAACATGGCAGCACCCAGCTCCTGCTCACTGGTCAACGACACGCAGCCGGCCAGGTCGAGGTGCTGGCCCTAGGGAATCAGCATGCAGCAGATCAATCAGCCGTCGGTTTGATTCGAATGGTGGCCAGACTTTACCGGTGCCGAATAAGGACCGCCCACTTGTTGACAGTCATTCAGCGTGAAAGCATGCTAAGGCTTAAAGAAAATCTCTCATGCCATGGATCACAAAAATGTTTCTCGGCGTAACTTGATCGCTGGAGGAATGGCCGTGGGCATGTCGCTACCTCTGATCGCCAATACAACGTCAGCGGAGCAATCCCTGGAGGCTAATTCGATTTTACTAACAGAAGAAACAAAACAACTTGATTCGAGCGAAATTGAAATCCTGGTGGTAGGCAACACGCTAGTTGGTGTTTTGCAAGATGGGGACGAGTATTCTCTTTACTTGGAGCCAAAGGGTGCAGCTTATTTAAGGATGCATGATGGCCGAGAGGAGGTTGGTCGTTGGGAGCTTATGAAAAATGGATTGATGAAATCAAGATTTCCATCCGCCGCCGGAAATGATGAGCTAACTATGGCTTACTTTAAAGGAAGATCAAACAACGAGTTTTTCAATATTGTCGATTATGGAAAGCGCTGGGGACGATTTACCGTCGAGATAGG
This sequence comes from Synechococcus sp. UW179A, assembly GCF_900473965.1. Taxonomy (NCBI): domain Bacteria; kingdom Bacillati; phylum Cyanobacteriota; class Cyanophyceae; order Synechococcales; family Synechococcaceae; genus Synechococcus; species Synechococcus sp. UW179A. Next base: position 74,862 of record NZ_UCNJ01000017.1, read on the forward strand.
AGATTCAAAGGGACTGGTGACATCCCTTTCGTAATTAATGCAGGGGTAGTACTCAGCTCGCCAGACCATGCAGAATTCAGTTGGCTTGAAGCGATGCCCGCCTAAGTGGTAACTAAGTCCTGATCCATTCACCAGAGGCTCACTAGAACTTCGCGTGTGTTTCACCAGAGCTGTGCAGTGGGGTTCACCAGAAGGGCTGTGATCTTGAAGGAGTCGAGGGGGAGCACCCCCAACACAACTCACACACTCAACTCACTCACTTCAAAACCATGACTTCACTCAACATCCAAGACCAAATCATTGAACTGACTGACGATCAACTCAAAGCAGCCCAAGGTGGTGTCTCCGCAGGAACATTCGTTGACGTTGCCATTGGATTTACTCCTCTCGGTCCGCTCAATATTTTGGGCAAGCTTTTTGGCTCAAGCATTGGAGACAGTACAGACGTCGTCATCAGAGAGTTGTCGCGTTGATTTTTAACTGAATATTCGAGTCAATCTCCAAAACGCAAGCCCCGCCAAGTGCGGGGTTTTTGCCGTCCTTGGGCCTTGGCGTCACCGCCTTGATATACAGCTATGTAACAGTAGACCACACGTGAGATCACAATGACAAGGCTTTTGGTTTTCAGTTTTTTAGCTCTGCCGATATGCACTCTTCTTCCTGCTGAAGCGAGGAATATGACACGTTGGGTGGATGTGAGTTGCTACGAGAATCGTTGTGAATCTGTGAGGGTCATCTCACCAGTCTTTTTTCAGCACCGATCGTCTGATGGAAATGTCTGGAAAGTCGAAGCCGATTGTGATGCAGGACGAACGAGGGCGCATTTCAGTGATGGAACAACTGCTGACTGGTTTTCACCGCCATCCGGATCAGTCGGGTCAGCCATGCTTGAGCAAGTTTGTCGTTGACCAAGGGGCTACGGCGAACAGTTCTATCCGTTGCGCTGCGTGATCCCGTCATTCAATCGAAGGAAGGATGTGGGTCACGAGATCAGCGTTGACCCAGCGGATCACCCCCATAGTCCACGTCGGCAATCTGGAAGAGGTTGTGCATGAAAGGGTCTCGGGCAGCTCCGCCGCAGTGGATCACCTGCCCCATCCAAAAGTCTCTCTGCGCCTTTTCGCCGGTCAGATAGTCGTGGCGCACGATCACCGTCATGCCTGGAACCACGCTCAGGAAAATCGGCTGTTCTGTGGGGTCCTGTTGGTTGTAGATCCCGTGATCGACTGACACGTTCACGAAGCTAGGACGCCTGTACTGGCCGCGAAACAGCAGGTCTGCCCCAAGTTCTTTTGGTAAGACCAGGCCGGATGGTGCCCTGAGTACGGGTGACGCTGCTGCTGGCCGTAGCTAAGTCTTCGGTACTGGCCAGTCACCCATGTCAGAAGAGCAACTCAAAGCCTTTCTAGAAAAGGTCAAAGGCGACACCGAGCTTCAGGAAAAACTCAATGCAGCAGCTGATGCTGATGCAGTGCTTGCGATTGCCAAAGAGGCTGGGTTTAGTATTTCTGCTGACGAATTAAAGTACCTTCGAGAGCTTTCTGACGAGGAGCTGGAAGGTGTATCAGGCGCTACGGGGTATGGTTGTACCGCTCTCTATGGGCCTTGTACTGGTATGCCGGATTGTCTACACTAGAGTTGTATTTATTATCCACCAAGACCCACCGCATTGAAAGGCGTTTTTTATTGCTTAAATCACCCCTAAAAAGCTCATAAATCAGCCTTCAATACCTGGCGCGATTGAGAGCAGTTGAGCAGTAATCAGGTAAGTTAAAGCGTTGCCCGCCTATGTGTTGACTTAGTTCTGAGCTATTCACCAGAAGCTCACCAGAACTTCTTGGGTGCTGCACCAGAGCTGTGTAGTGGGGTTCACCAGTAGGGCTGTGATCTTGAAGGAGTCGAGGGGGCAACGCCTCCAAACATTCACTCCTTAGAACCATGACACAAGAACAACTCACAGCTTTCCTGGCTAACGCCAAAGGCAACACCAGCCTTCAGGAGCAGCTCAAAGCCGCAGCTGATGCCAATGATGTTGCTGCTATTGCCAAGGAAGCAGGTTTCAGTATCTCTGCTGATGGCCTCAATAAGGCTCAATCAAGACTTTCAGAAAAAGAGCTGGAAGGTGCGGCTGGTGGTGCTGGAGATTGTTTACCATGTTTCATGTCATTCCCATCTTGGTAACTGGGATTTGATGATCGACCTGAGGGATTAATGTGGGGAGCATACTCATCAAAGCCCCTGCAACCGCAGGGGCTTTTTATTGCTTCAATCACATTCAAAATCCCACAAATCAGCCTTCAATGCCTGGCATGATTTGATATTTAAAGATTCTCGGCAGATGGAATGTGCTATCCGGAACATCAGCTGACAAGCAATTCTGCTAATTACAGTCCAGATACGTTCAAGTAATGTCAGAAGAACAGCTCAAAGCCTTCCTTGAAAAGATTAAATCAGATACTGAATTGCAGGAGAAACTCAAGGAGGTAAGTACCCCTGAAGCAGCAGTTGAAATTGCTAATGCGGCAGGTTTCTCGATTACTGCAGACGATATTCAATCGATGCAATCTGAACCTCCAGGTGACGACGAATTGGAAAGCGCCGCTGGTGGGCAGTGTCTTGGCACGTGTGGTGACTCGGTTTCAGTAATGATTCGTTGCCCACGAACTGAGGGTTTTGGGTGCGGGTTCAGATGATGGATTAATGGCTAGTCATGCCTGCATTTCAAAAGAACAATCACCCCAAACAGCCCACAAATCAGCATCCAATACCTGGCACGATTGAGCGCAGTAAGTATTAGCTAAAGGCACTTCAGCAGATCGTTGCTATGACTGCTGAGCAGACCTGCTACTCATGTCAGAAGAACAACTCAAAGCGTTCATAGAGAAGGTCAAAGCAGACACCAGCCTTCAGGAGAAGCTGAAAGCAGCAGGTGATGCTGATGCTGTTCTTGCGATTGCGAAAGATGCTGGCTTTAGCATCTCTGCTGATGACTTGAAGAACGCTCAATCAGATCTTTCAGACGAAGAAATTGAAGGCGTGGCTGGCGGGGGAAGCGTGGTCTGTGACACTGCTGACTTTCGGACTGTATGTGACTTGGATGGTAGGAGATGCTAATCGGACTGTCGATGTGTGCTGTTGCTGTGTGTGACTGAGCCTACTCATCAAAGCCCCTGCAACGGCAGGGGCTTTTATTTCTTCAATCACCCCAAAAAGACCATCAATCAGCCTTCAATACCTGGCACGATTGACAGCAGTAATTGTTAGCCAAAGACATTGCAGCAGAGCGTTGCTATATTTGCGGTATGCATTAGATACAAGTCCGATGTCCGAAGAACAACTCCAGGCGTTCCTAGAGAAGGTCAAAAGCGACACCAGCCTTCAAGAGAAGCTAAAAGTGGCTTCCGATGCTGATGGTTTTGCGGCGATTGCAAAGGAGGCAGGCTTTAAGATTTCTGCTGAAGACTTAAAGAAAGCTCAACTAACAGAATTATCAGAAGAGGAGCTAGAAGGTGTAACTGGCGGTACTATTACTCCTGTTACAATAGTAGACATAATTGGCAGATTGACTGTGAGACTGTGAATCTTGTCATCCTAAACATCACAATCCTTCCTTCAAGCTCCCTGCAATTTCAGGAAGTTTTTATTTCTTCAACCACATCAAAAGGCCACAAATCAGCCTTCAATACCTGGCACGATTGAGCGCAGTTGAGCAGTAATCAGGTAAGTTAAAGCGTTGCCCGCCTATGTGTTGACTTA